>NZ_LN997849.1 GCF_001511835.1 Magnetospirillum sp. XM-1 | reverse complement strand
GACGACGGTCGACGAGGCCGCCGCCCCCGGTCTTTTCATGGATGTCTCCAACGTCCTGGCGACGGCCCATCCGGTCGCATTGCTTGACGCGGACTATTCTCGGGACGACGCCGTCGTGGTCGAGATCGCCGATTGCCGCCGGATGATCTTCCAGCAAATCCGATTGCCGACTCAACCATCACCTCAGCCAAGATAGAAGCTCCCTAGCGGCTTGTTCACTCCAAATCCTACGCCATGCCCAAGGTGAACTGCGCTATTCCTCCGCCTCGCAGGGATAGGTTTTGCGGATATAAAGGATGAAGGCCCGTGGCGCGCTGAGGCGGAAGATATCATCGACGCCCTCGCGGTCGAGAACCTCCAGCCATTCCAGTAGACCTGCCAGCAATTTCTCGTCTTTAACCCCGGAGGGCATGCAGACCTGGTGCTCCTGATACATGGGGGCCATCACCCGGATGGTCTCGAAGATAGCCGCAGTAGCCGCCAAACATTTAGCGGCATTGTTGACTACGTAGATATCCTCGGGGGACAGGGGGCGCTTGCCCAGTTCGCTGTCGAGAATTAGAAGTCTCTTGACCTCGCCGCACAGCCCCAGCAGATGCGACAGTGGCAGGGCACGGGTGCTGGCCAGACGTTCCCGTGGCGGTGCGGCAGGCTGCTCCCCGATAGGGCTGGAGACCTGTTCTCGCGCCGATGTCGGCCATGGCAGCAGGATGGTGCAGACGACCAAAGCCACGAGCCGGCCCCAGATCATCATGGGGACACCCCGCCGCTAATTATGCGGTCCATGAGTTGGCGAGTGAAATTGATAAGCTCCTGGAGCATGAATGATCCAAAGATTAGGATCGCGGCCCCGGTCGCAATAAATTTCGGCACAAAAGTGATTGTCTGCTCCATGATTTGGGTCAGCGTCTGGATTAGAGAGATAAGCAAGCCAACGGCTAACCCTATAATCAAAGCAGGGGCGGACATCTTTATGAAAACGATCATGCTTTCTCTTGCCAGGTCAATCAGCTCCGCCTCAGTCATAATATGTCACCACAGAAGATAATTCAGGCCCATGTTGTGCTCGGCCTTATCGTCAGCGGTTATTGTAGATTATTTGTAAGTATATGCGCTGGCTTTATGGTAAGGTTTTGTAAACAACGGCGACACATAAAACAACTTGGAGGCATCAACCTGGTAATTTATTATCAAAAATATTCAAATCTATAGCGCCCGCTGAAATCGCGCCACGATCAGAAGCTGTTCCGGCGCCTCATTACAGGCTTACATCTTGATCGTAGCGCCCAAGCACCAACAAACCGGCGTATGATGCGGCAGGCATTCCATGCTGGAGAGGCCTGGGTCTACTTCTGGACCCCATGGCTTTCTGGATGAGGCAGGGCGGCAAGGTCGAAATGCCGCCGAACCAGATTCAACTCGTTGAGGCCTTCGTGGGTTTTTCCTTCCCGGCACAGCCTCGCCGCGCGATGCAACTCCTGCCGGATCGAGTCGATCTCGGAGACCGGATACCACTTCCCGTTGTCGAGCTTGACCGGGGGCTGTCCGGGCCGGCCGATTGCTCCCATGGGGGCGCCCCGCAGGTTGGCACCGAGTTCGTCAAGTTGGGTCTGGCAGGCTTCGGCCTCGGTAACCTCTCCGGCATGGACCGTTCCCAGGGAGAATGGCAGCGCCAGTAAGGCGACCGCCAGGGCGGGAATGAGCCGTGATGCCGCCATGTGAGCCTCCTCTGGTTCGGCCTATTTGAGCAGGTCCATGGTCCGGTCCATCATCGCCCGAGAGGTCTGGATCACCTGGAGATTGGCCTCGTAGCTGCGCTGCGCCTCGCGCATGTCCATCATTTCGATCAGCGGGTTGACGTTGGGGGCCAGCACATAGCCGTCGCGGTCGGCGGCGGGATGCTTGGGATCGTAGCGCCGCTGGAATTCGGCGCTATCGGGGCGGACCTTGTCCACCTTGACCAGCTTGGTTCCCATCTCGCGGTCGAGTTCGTTCTTGAAGGTCACCGTCTTGCGTTGGTAGGGCAGTCCCTCGGGGGTCTGGGCCAGGGAATCGGCATTGGCGAGGTTCTCGGAAATCACCCGCAGCCGCTGCGTCTGAACCTTCAGACCGGACTGGGCGATCTTCGAACTGTTCATCAAGGGGTCCATGACCATTCTCCTCAGACGCCTGTACGACCGAGCGCCAGGCGCATCATCTTCAGGTTCTTCTGATAGATGTCGGCGGCCATATTGTGGGCGCCCTTGGTGTCGTTGATCTTCGCCATCTGCTCTTCCAGAATCACGCCGTTGCCGTTCGGGGTGCTCTCGAAGGGCTTGCGCATGGTTTCGACGACAAGGGAATTACTGGCCGGAGCGGCGATATGCTGGGGCTGGGTGGTGGCGAGCGGTGGCGCCTGGACCTCGGCCAGCATGTCCTTGAAGTCGAATTTCTTGACGTCCTTGGGCAGATAGCGCGGGGTGTTGGCGTTGGCCACGTTCCCGGCCAGCACCTCCTGTCGTTGGGCGGCCCAGTCCATGCGCGCCCGAGCCATCTTGAAGATCGTGAGCTGGTCGAGCATGTCTTAGCCCTCCCAACCCTTTGGCGTTTCAGTGACGGTCGTTTTCATGGCGATCTCCCTCCCTTGGGAGCATCCATCACAGCATCGCTATGTAAATGGTTGATGTCAGCGATTGTAAACTTTTGTAAATCGCCGACTGAGGAGGAAGGCGATGGTAGTTCTGAGGTAAGGCGTTGAATTCTCAGGCGCTACGGATGGTACCTAAGAAGTGAGATGCTTCTTCTCGTAACTGCGTTGATTGAGCAGCGAGATCGGTGGCTGCGGAGGCAATGTCTTGCGAAAATCTTCCTGTTGCCTTTGCAGCTTCGGAAGTTTCACCGACAGAAATTAAGACATCCTGGGCAGCAGTTGCAACTTGCTGCACATCGCGTGAAATATCTCTGGTCGCAATAATTTGCTGACTGACTGCCATGTCAATTCCGGCGGCAATGCCATCAATATTCTCAACAGCTTCCTTGATTGTGCCAATTGCGGAGACAGCATTCACCGATGCCTCAGCGATTGCCGTTATCTGTTGCTCAATTTCGTCTGTGGCCTCGGATGTTTGCCGAGCCAGTGACTTCACCTCTCCCGCTACAACACTAAAACCCTTACCGGCTTCACCGGCCCTGGCTGCCTCGATGGTAGCATTTAGCGCAAGCATATTGGTCTGGCGGGCAATTTTGCCAATCAACTGGACGATTTCACCAATTCGGGAGGCGGCCTCAGACAATCCCCTAACGATGGTATCGGTGCGCTGTGCTTCGGTTACAGCTTCGGCTGTTGTCACAGTCGCCCGACCAACAAGGCTTCCGATCTCCTCGGCAGAACGGGATAGTTCCTCGGTAGCGGCAGCGACGGATGATAGTACCGCCGAGCTGGCCTGTGAGCGATCCGTCGCATCAGTGGAAGCTGTAAGTGAAGAATTGGCACTTCCGCGCAACGAAATAGCCATACTGTCTAGAGAGGCAACAGCCGCACCAACTCGGTCAAGCCGCGAGCCTAGCCCTGCGGCAAACCCCTCTGCTAACTCTGATAGTATTTGCCGTCGTTCCATTTCGGAACGGTGTCTTAGCGCTTCCTGTTCTACTCTCAGTGCCTGGACCTTCTCGGCATTATTGCGGAATACTGCCATTGCGGCCGCCATAGAGCCAATTTCGTCCTGTCTCTCGAGTCCAGGAACGACAGCATTTAGGTTACCCTCAGCCAATTGATGCATGGCAGTGGCCATATCAAGGATTGGCCTCGAGACGCGGCGGCCAATTGCAAGCGAAGCAGCAAGCGTTGCTATTGTAATTAAGAAAATGAATGAATACATAAATTGTCTCTGTGAATCAATTGCTTCATAAACCTCGGAGTTCATGGCAATATACTTTTTGCGCTCCCCATCTATGAATTGTCTAATCAGCGGGAGAAGCTCTGATTCCGCAATTTTTTCGGCCGACTCATTGTTATTTTTCCCGTCACCCCCTTGCAATAATTGTACAATGGCGGAGCCGTAATTTTCCAGGGCTTTGGCTATATTATTAACCTCGGATCCAGCGTCATCACCGTGACCGTGTCCGTGCTCGGATGTGCCTCGAACACCGGAAGCAATCCGCTTAGCCGCCAGAAGGTTATTTGTGAAGTCTTTATTGGCACTTTCAGTCGGATGCATCAAGACTTGTTTGGAAGATATTCGCAATTCATCAACGATATGCTGGAAATCAATGGCCTCCTGCCGACGAGCGTCAATAGCCTGTGACATCAGCATGTGTTCAGCGGCCACTTTGTTGCCAAAATAATAAGCAAAACCGATGGCGAAGAGGCCCATCGTAGTGATCAAACTGATCATAATTATTTGCAGCCGTAAACTTATATTATTCATCGCAAAGCATCCTATAAAATATGCATTTATACATTCCGACATTTGATCTGCATACATATGTCAGAGTATCTAATGCGAATGCCCCGAGGGGATAGAGTTTCCGTACGAGGGGGAACGCTCGGAATCGGCTTTGCGGTAGCGCCCGGTGGGTTCACAGGCGGCAAGCGCCAGCACTGCGACGATCAGGATGGTGAGCTTCTTGGACATCAGGCGTTTCCTGGGGTCAGTGTTGCGAAAAGGGTGGAGAGGCGATGATGGCCCGGCGAGGGGACGCCGACCACCATCGCTCGCCCATGAGAACAGTCAGCGGATGATGACCGTTCTCACTCTTATGTGGCGCCTGAGGTGATGATGCCGCTTACTTCGGCTGGTAGTTGTGCTCGGGCGGATGGGCGATCTCGGGGAGCTTCAACCAGACACGGACCACGTCGAGCCGCAGCAACGCCTCGTGGTCGTTGCCGGCCTTGCACTGGGCCTCGGCCTGACGCAACTGGCCGTTCATGTAGGTCTCCGACATGGCGTTGTGGTCGTGGTCACCACGGGTCTTCCGTTCGGCCATCTTGCTGTAGGGATGCGGCACGGCTTTCCAGGCGGTCTGCATTTCGGCCACCTGGGCCTCGCAGGCGGGAGAGGCGGAGGCCGGCGTCGCGGCAATGGCCAGCAAGGCGACGGCGGCAACAGCGAACAGGGTTTTCATGGTCACTCTCCTTCTCGATTTCCGTCGCTTCCCGCGACATCCTCATTGGAACAGGGTGCTGTAAGCCGTCAATGGCCTGAATTGTAAAGTTTTGTAAACTCTAATGGAAGGATGGGGACAGTCGGTAAGATCCGCCCCCATCCTTCCCTGAATCTGTTGTATCCGGCCTTATCCGATCAATGATCGGTTCGACTGAAGATTACTTGGCGGAAGACGACGGCGGCATGATGTGCTCAGGATTGGGCAGGGCATGCGTATCCACCGGGATATTTTTTCCTCCCATGGCCGGAGTGGTCGCGGGTCCCATCTGATGCTCGGGATTGGGCAGGGCGTGGGTGTCTACCGGAACATTCTTACCGCTCATGGCCGGCTTGAGTGCCGGTCCCATCTGGTGATCCGGCCCCTGGGGAAGAGTATGAGGATCCAGCGGGGCCGATTTGGTCTGGGCGAAGGCCGGAGCGACCGCGATGGCGGTGAGGACGGTGGCGACGATCATGAGCTTCTTCATTTTAGTCTCCTGGGTGAGCGGGGCGTTGCCCCCCTGTGGGGCCCCAGCTTCCCGCGACACACCTATTGAACCATCCGCACGTAAATGGCAGACGACAGCGTATGTAAAGATTTGTAAAGCCAAAGAGGTAATCAATATGTCCCGAAAACCCTGATCCCACCGGGACCGAAGGCCTTGACGACGTTCTCCTCCTTCGGGCCGTCCATTCCCGGGGAACCGGACGGCATGCCCGGCGAGGCGATGCCGGTGAAGCTGGGACGCTTGGTCAGCAACTTGTCGATGGCTTCCACCGGGACGTGTCCCTCGACCACATAGCCGTCAATCATCGCGGTGTGGCAGGAATGCAGGTTATCAGGCACCTGGAGGCGACGTTTGATGCCTTCCATGTCCTCGACATCAATGACAGTGACCTTGTAGCCATTGCGCTGAAGGTAGGTCGCCCAACCCTTGCAGCAGCCACATTGCGGATTCTTGTAGACGACGGCTTCCCGTGCCGCGACGGGTGACGGCTGGAACGCGGCAAAGGCGGCGGCGCCCAGGGCGACGGCACCGGCGAGAATGAGACGTCGAGGCATCATGGGTTTCATCCTGTCTGGTTCATCCGAAATAGTGTTTCAGCTCGACCGCCAACTCCCTGCGGATATCCCGGTCGGTACCGCTGCCGTAATGGGCGTAAAGCTCATCGGCACGATCGAGAAAGCGGTCCAGCAGTTCTGGGTCAAAATGCCGCCCACGCTCTTCCGCCAGAAGATTGAGGGCTAGGTCAAGGGGAAGGGCCAGCTTGTAGGGCCGCTGCGAAGTCAGCGCGTCGAAGACGTCGGCGATGGCGAAGATCCGGGCCAGCAACGGGATATCCTCCCCTGTCAGGCCCTGGGGATAGCCGCTCCCGTCGAATTTCTCGTGATGGCCGCCGATGATCTCGATGGCCGGAGCCAGCCAACGGGACTGGACGACAATATCGACGCCATGGCGAACATGGCTTTTCATCACCTCGAATTCGTCGGGACTCAGCGAGCCGGGCTTGAGCAGGATGTGGTCGGGAATGGCGATCTTGCCGACATCGTGCAGGAAGGCGCCGCGGATCAGGTGGCGAATCCGCTCGGCTCCCAGCCCCGTGCTTTCAGCCAGACGGATGGCATAGAGGGTGACCCGGTAATTATGGGCGTCGGTGTCGCTGTCGCGCTTGGCGATGGCACTGCCCAGAGTGACCAGCGCATCGAGATTGGCCTCGACGGCATCGCGGGCATGGCGCAGCACCTGGCGTTCCAGACCGAGGATGAGCGGGATGAGGATCAAGGTCGAGGTGACGACGATGAGGAAAACGCCCGCCACGGACCACACGACCTGCCGGAACAGTTCACGGGCCAGGGGTTCCTCGACGCGGTAAAGGCCGGTGAACCGGCCGACGGTATCCGCGAGGGGAAACGACAGCAGCATGTAGGTCCGGCCGCCATCGGTGAAGTTGAGATGGCTATACTCGACATCCACCGTGGTCAGCAGGGTGTCGAGCCGCTGCCGGGCTGATGTGGGCATATCGCCTTGCCAAATTTCCTGGGCGGGGGTTCCGTCGCCCGCATCGACCCGGAGGTAAAGGAAGCCGCCGGTCGCCAGGGTGGGCGCTCCGGTCGCGTCTTGGCTCCCGCGCAGGGCGTGGATGAGATGGAGGGCCTGATCACGGGCCAGCCGTTCGACCAGACTGTCGAGCCGCTCCATCTCCACCATGTAGGTGATCCCACCGCCGAGGATGGCCAGGACGATGCCGCCCAGCCCGATCAGGCCGACGATCTTGCGCCTTAATCCTCGCAACCTGCCGGACGGCAACATCCCTACCTCTCTCAATGTTTCATATGGCCGGAATGGTCCATGGACGTCGGCATCCCGGCAGAACCGCCCAACCCGTTGGCGGCCTGCATGGCACGGATATAGACGAGCACGTCTTTTTCCTGGCCGGGCTTCAGCCCCTCGGGCTTGGGCATGTCGCCAAACTTCCAGTGATGGGCCTTGGCCCCTTTGGTGGCGGCGGACAGGATAATATCGTCACCATGCCCCGAGCCGGGGACATAGAAGGGGTGCAGCAGCGGGGGCGCCGCATCGGAACCGCGCAAGGATTGGCCGTGACAGGAGGCGCAGACCTGATCGAACGCCGCCTTGCCGGCGCTCGCCTGAGTCGAGAGCTGTGGCGTCGTCAGCGCCTCCTGGGCAAAGCGGGCCGAGACCGGCTTGCCGTTTACCGACAGCGAAAGGATGGCGGCCACCTTGTCGGCGGAAGTCACTGCGGCGGTGCCGGTCAGCATCTCCCCATCAGTCTTCAGCGGCACGTCAAGCTTCACGCCCCCCGCCAGCAAACTGGCCTTGCCGGTGGCGGCCACGGGCTTTCCGCCGTGATCACGCACCCAGGCACGGATACCGCCGTCGCGGACCACGAACTCGATGCGCCAGCCGTCGGCAGTTTCGGTCATCTGCCCGCCATAACTGGCGGTCAACACGCCGTCTGCAGCAGCGGGGAGTGAACCGCCGAGCAAGGCGGCGGTCACGGCAAGAGCCGCGAAGGTCTTCATGGTCTTCTTCTCCAAAGCAGAGGGAATGGGAAATACGGAACTCATGCCATGGCCTCTTTGAGTCGAGCGTCACTAGCCACCCTTTCCATCGAGGAACGGGCAACCAGCAGGAACACGACCGGGGTGACGATGGTATCGAGGATGGTGGATGACATCAGGCCACCGAAGATCACCACCGCCACTGGGTGAAGAATCTCCTTGCCCGGCTCGCCACCGGCCAGCACCAGCGGTACCAGGGCCAGCGCTGCCACCAGCGCGGTCATCAAGACCGGAGTCAAGCGTTCCAGTGAGCCGCGCACCACCATTTGCCGCCCAAAAACCTCGCCTTCGTGCTCGACAAGATGCAGGTAGTGCGACACCTTCATGATGCCGTTGCGGGCGGCGATGCCGGTCAGCGTGATGAAACCCACCAGGCTGGCGACGCTCATCGTTTGGTCGGTCAGCCAGATGGCGGCAACGCTGCCCACCAGGGCCATGGGGATGTTGGCCATGATGATTGCCGCCAGCTTGGCCGACTTGAAGTGGCTATAGAGCACCACGAAGATGCCGGCGAGCGACACCATCGCCAGAAGCGCGATCAGGCGGCTTGCTTCCTGCTGGCTTTTGAACTGGCCCTCGTAGGTCACGTAGTAGCCCTGCGGCAACGCCATCTCGCCCAAGGTCTTCTGCACGTCGGCGATGATGGCGCCCATGTCGCGCCCCTGGCTGTTGGCCAGGACAACGATGCGTCGCTGCATGTTGTCACGGTTGATGATGTTGGGCCCCTTGGTCTCTACCACCTCGGCCAGCAGCGACAGCGGGACCTTGCCGGCGGGAGTGTCCACCAGAATCTGACGGAAGTCGGCGGTGTGCGAGCGCCAGTCCTCCGCCAGCCGCAGCACCACCTTGAATGTGCGCTGGCCGTCGCGGACCTGGCTGACGGTCTTGCCGTTCAAGGCCGCCTCCAACGTTTCCGTCAGTTGGTCGAGGGTCAACCCGTATTTCCTGGCCTCGGCCCGGTCCAGGCGTATCTGAAGCTGGGGGATCAGTACCTGCTTTTCGACCTGAAGGTCGGCGACGCCGGCCACCTTGGCCATACGTCCCCTTGCTTCCTCGGCCAGTGAGCGCAGGGTGTCCAGATCATCACCGAAGATTTTGATGGCGATCTCGGCTCGCACGCCCGACAACAGATGATCGAGGCGATGCGAAATGGGCTGGCCGATATTGGTGACGATGCCGGGAATGCGGGAAAGCTTGGCGCGCAGGTCGCCCAGAATTTCCTCGCGCCCCCGCTCCGATGACTTCAGATCGACGTCGATCTCGGTGTAGTGAACACCCTCGGCGTGTTCATCCAACTCGGCACGGCCCGTGCGGCGGCCGGTGGAGACGACTTCCGGCACCTCCAGCAGCAGCTTCTCGGCGATGGTGCCGATACGGTTGGACTCCGACAGCGACGAACCCGGAGGCAGCATGATGTTGACGGTCACCGTGCCTTCGTTGAAGGCGGGCAGAAAAGCGCGGCCGAGGAAGGGAACCGTAGCGGCGGCAACCACAACCAACAGGACAGCCGGCAAGATCACCTTGCGGGGGTTGTCGAAGGACCAGTGCAGCAGGCGAGTGTCCCAGCCCTTCAGTTTCCGCACCAGCCAGGAATCTCCATGGGCGATCGCTTTGGCGTTAGGGAGCAGGTAGTAGCTGAGCGCAGGCGTGACGGTCAGCGACACCAGCAGCGAGGCGATGATCGACACCACGTAGGCGATGCCGAGCGGCGTGAACAGGCGGCCCTCGATGCCCGACAGCGCGAACAGGGGCAGGAACACCAGCACCACGATCACGGTAGCGTAGACGATGGAGTTGCGAACCTCGCTCGATGCCTGCCGGATCACGTCGATCACCGGCACCGGCACCGCCTTCTGCGCATTCTCGCGCAGTCGGCGCAGGATATTCTCCACATCGACTACCGCATCATCGACCAGTTCACCGATCGCCACGGCAAGACCACCGAGCGTCATGGTGTTGATGGAGAGATTCATCTGCTGGAACACCAGCGCCGTGACCACGATGGACAGCGGAATGGCGGTGAGCGAGATGAAAGTGGTGCGCATGTTCATCAGGAAGGCGAACAGCACGATGGCCACCAGGATGGCGCCGTCACGCAGCGCCTCCACCACATTCTCGACCGCCCGCTCAATGAAATCCGCCTGTTTGAACAGAATGTGGTCGGCCTTCACGTCGGCGGGCAGGCCGCGCTTCATCTCGTCGAGCGCCTTCTCCACCTCGCGGGTCAGTGTCACGGTGTTGGCGCCCGGCTGCTTCTGCACCGCCAGGATCACCGCCGGAGCCGCGTTGACCGAGGCGTCGCCGCGCTTGACGCCGGGGCCGAACTGGACGTCGGCGACCTGGCCGACGGTAATGGCGGCGCCCTTCCTCCAGGCGACCACCGTTTCCTTCAGATCCTCGATGCTTGTCGTCTGGCCAAGATTGCGGATCAGGAATTCGCTGGCCCGCTGTTCCAGAAAGCCACCGGTGGTGTTGCGGGCGAAGCCGGCCAATGCCTTGGCGAGATCATCGTAGGACAGGTTGAAGGCCGACAGCCGTGACGGGGATACCAGAACCTGATACTGCTTTACTTGGCCGCCGATGGGGATGACCTGGCTGATGCCGGGGATGGACAACAGGCGCGGCCGCACCAGCCAGTCGGCCAGAGTGCGGACATCCATGGGGGAGGTCTCGCCGCTCTCCGACCGCATGCCCACCAGCATGATTTCGCCCATGATCGAGCTGACCGGCCCCATGGTGGGAGTGATGCTTTCGGGCAGTTGCTCCTTGGTGGTCGCCAGCCGCTCGGCGACCAGCTGGCGATTGCGGTAAATCTCGGTGTTCCAGTCGAACTCAACGTAGACGATGGACAGGCTGACTCCGGAGGTCGAGCGGACGCGGGATACGCCCGGCGCGCCGTTCATGGCCGTCTCGATGGGCCGGGTGACCAGGGTCTCGACCTCCTCGGGCGCCAAGCCGGCGGCCTCCGTCATGATGGTGACTGTGGGACGGTTAAGGTCGGGAAACACGTCAACCGGCAATTTTGCTAAGGTCAAGGTCCCATAGACCGTCAGCGCCAGGGCGAAGGCGAGGACGAACAGCCGATGTTTCAGGCTGAACTCGATAATCTTGTCGAACATCGCGGCTTACCTCCCCGCCCTGAGCTGTTCGATGCCTTGGGTCACCACCCGGTCTCCGGGCTTGACACCTTCGGCGATCTCGGCCAGCGAACCGATCACCCGCTCTATTTTCACCGGGCGTATTTCGAACGCCTCGGGGGCGGTGCGCACGAACACCACCTGGCGTCCGCCGAGTTCAGCGATGGAATCGCGTGGCACGGCGGTACGCAGGCGGGTGGCGCCGGTGGCAAGGAATACGTCCACCGGCATGCCGATGTTCAAGGCTTCCGCCTGATCGGACGCCACCTGGAAGATGGCGTGGATGCCCTGGTCCACCGGGTCGATCTTGGGGCTACGTCCCAGAAGCGTCAGTGGAAAGGTGCGGTCGGGCACCAGCTTGCTGGCGGCGGTGGCTCCAGAGATCCGGTGGGCGACGGGCAGGTCATGAATGACCGCCTCGATCCGCAGCCGGGTCGGATCGACGATTTCCACCAGCACGCGGTCGGGGGCGACCACTTCACCGGGAACCACATGGACGTCGGTCACGATGCCGTCCACCGGAGCGGTCAGCAACTCGCGCCCCAGGGCGGTACCGGTGATTTGTCCACGTTCCTTGCGCAACTGGTCGAGCCGGATGCGGGTGGTCTCGACCAGCTTGGCCGGAACCAGATCGCCGAGTGTTACCTGGCGCGCCAGTTCCCGTTCGGTGATGTTGATTTCGCTGTCCACTCGGGACAGCAAGCCGCGCTTGTCACCCTTTTCCAGGGTGGACAGAGTAGGTTCCAGCACGGCCAGCACCTGTCCACGTTTGACCGCCTGACCAGGAATCGGGATCGCATGAGCAGGGTCTGAAACGATGCGGGCGGGCTGTGAGGGCTGCACCCGGGCGTAGCCGGCAGGGTCGGCGATCACCCGCCCGATGACCCGGACGGAATCGGCGGCCTCGCGCCGCTCGACCTTCACAGTACGGATGCCCAGCATGAACTGGGTCGGCTTGGACATGGCGACCGGGGTCCCCGGCTGGGCCTGGGGCGGTGCGGCGGGGGCGTCGCCATGATCCTCTCCGCCATGGCCGAAGGACGGATCGGAAAAGCCGAGCAGGCCGAGGGTCAGCATTGCCACGGCGGCCTTGCGATTGCGCTGGATCAGTGCGACGCCGCCGACCAGTAATATCGCGCCGACCCCGCCCGCCAGGCCGAGCATCTTCCAGTTTCCCCCAGGTTCATGGTTAGTGTTGATCGGCTGAACGGCCACTCGCCGTCCCACCGCCTGGAGCAAAATCAGGTCGTCCTTGCCAGAGGCCGAGACGATCAGAGTCATATCGACCCCGCCCTCCGGTACAGACCAGGCCAATTCATAGACGCCCGCGTCCCGGGTCGGCTTGGCCTGCCCTTGCCAATCGGTCGCCTCGGCATTGATGGTGGCGCCGGCAACCGGTGCATTGGTGTCGGCATCGGCCAGATAGAGGACGCTCTTGCCGTTGGCCGGGAATAGAACGGCCTGAAACGCCGTTCCCTCCGCGCCGAAACCGTATTGCTCGGTGACAGTCGGTGCCGGAGCTGTGGCGGGCGTACCGTGATCCTCGCCGCCATGGGCGAGTACTGCCGACGGCAGCGCCACGGCCAGCAGCAGGGCGGCAAGGCAGGTGCGGATCTGCTTCATGTGGATCATGATTGTTGTCCCTACTGCACGGGGATGGAAGTAGCACCGGCTGCCTGCTCCCAGGCCGCCTTGGCGATGGCGACGGCGGCGGCGGCAGTGCTGCTGGACTCTATCGCCTCGCCCCAGCGGCGCTTTTCTTGAATGAGACCGATGGAGGAAACCTCCCCGGCGCTGAAGCCCTTCTCAATCGAGGCCAGCGTTTCCGAAGTCAGGCGCAACGCATCCTCGGCGTCCTGCCATTGCCGCCAGGCGGTTCGCCACCCGCTTTCGGCCTGTGCCAATTCCCGTCGGGCCTTGTTGACGGCTAACTGGTATTCGGCCCGGTTCCGGCCGAGGTCGGCAACCGCCGCCATCACCTCGCGCTGGTTTCGATTTACAACCGGGATCGGCATCTTGATGCCCAGAATGACCGAATCGTCATAGGTGCTGTCGTAATCGGTGCTGCTCCGCTTGATCGCCAGCGATAGTTCGGGATTGGGCAGCGCACGCGCTTCCTGGAGATCGACATTGGCGCGCCCTCCTTCCAGACGGCTACGAAGCGCCTTGAGGTCGGGACGAGTCTCCTCGACCAAGGCCGCAAGTTGCGACGGGGGAGAGGTCGGATCGGGGGCTTGCAGCTCACCGAACGCCGCAGGGGCAAGACCAGTTAGTTCCGTCATCACCGCCAGGGCGGATTCGTATTCGCCCTGGCGCCGGGCGATCACTTGGCGGTCGGCCAGAACCTCACCGGCAATGGTGCGGGCATCGAGTTCCCGCATCTCCTTGGCCTTGACCTGTCTCTCGGCGGCCGCCAATAGAGCCTTGGTGCGGTCATGGCGCGCTTTCGCCGCCTTCAACAGTTCCTGTGTCTCCCAGGCTTTCCAATAGGCTTTGCGCACAGCCCCGGCCAGCGCCCAGCGTGCGGCTTCCACATCGGCTCCGGCCTCGCTCAGTTTGGCTGTTGCCACGGCTTGGCGCCCGCTCGCCTGACCGGGCATCCAAATCGGAGCGCTGATCTCAGCCACCCATTCGCGCGCACCATTATTGTGGTGCCAGCGGTCGGTCGTCCGCTCCACCCGGATTGCCGGATTGCCGGGCAACAGGAAGTCTGCTTCGGCCTGAATGCCACGGGCGGCGGTCATCGCTGATCGGGCGGATTCTATGGAGGAGTGGGTATCCATGGCCGCACGCAGTGCCTCGGCTTCACCCAGGGGGGCAGCCAGGGCGACGGATGCGGGTAGGAAAGGCAGCAACAGAAACAGAGATCGAAGGCGGGACATGGTTTTCCCCTCGGGCATACGGATAGCGTTGAAGGCAGATACGGGCAGTAACTGCTTCAGTCGCGAGGGGGCTTGTCCGGCGGGGAAACCGAGACGAGTGCAACGCCCGCAGTCGATGTCGGTATTGGCGGAGAGCCCGCCGGGGGGGCCATATCCATCGGCGTCCATTCCGCGGGAACGGTAAGGGCAAACGTCCCAGTTGCGATGCATTGGCTGTCATGGTCAGGAAACGGGTCTTGGGATCCTCCCTGATCATGGTCGCAGGCATGGGGCTTGGCCTCGGTCACACTGGAATGGTGATCATCGGGACTTGCATGGATTGCTGTCGCGAACACCATGAACAATATGGCAAGAGCGGCCAGCGCCCTTACCCATCGTCCCGTTGTCCGCAGCAATCCGAGCATTCCCATGTCCTCTGAGCGTTTCGTCCGGCAAGGTAGCGGACGGCGCTAATATACCGCAGGAACTGCAGGGCCGATTGTAAAGTATTGTAAAAAATCGAAGCTGGAGGCGTGTTCACCGACCATAATCGGCGCGCACCGCCGTCCTGGCGTCCGACCTCCATAAGGCCATCGCCACCAGAAACGCAACTTTCTTCTTCATTGATGTGGCTCCTGCCTCAACCTTTTGGCGGAGAAACGTCCAGTCCTGTGTCCCGTGGCGTTTCCTCCCCTTCGCCCTTTGGCTTATCCGCAGGCTTTTCATGGGACTTGCCGTGCCCCTCCATGAGCATCATGCCCATCATCGGCAGGCAACCGCCCAGCGAGGCCAGGGAAACCGCCCCCACGGCAAGCGACAACATTCGTTTCACGCTGCGCATCTCCCGTTGTCTTTCCCTCAATAGGCGATAGCCATGATTGACTGTAAAGTTTTGTAACAGCCCTGTTCGGAGCGATGCCTTTCAGTGCTGTATCCGGAAATTCCCTGGCCACCTGAAAGAACGTTGGCTGGAGCAGAGGCTCCCGTCACCACCCCGCCAATCGTTCCATTTCCCATGCCCAATCAGCGTAGTTCCTGTGGTAGTCGGCGAGGGTTGGGTGATCGGCCACCCTTTCAATGAATACCGCCAGCACAGCAAGCTGCGCCTGGGCGATGGCACTCTTGTCGACATCGCCCAACCGACGCAGAAGGGACGCAAAACTGACTGCGGCATGGCCGCCACCCGGCTTCTGCGCGGCACGAGCCAGGTTCTCGGCCATGGTGGGCTCCGAAGCCATGAGCCATTCCCCATAGGCCCGCAAAATCGGCGCCTGGTCGATCAGCTCGTTACGTTCCTGATCGAAGGCAGAGCGCTCGGCCACCACCTTGTCGCGGTAGACGACAGGCGCCGACGACGAGGTATCGCAGGTCCACCCAGTCCGAGGCACCAGCAAGACGGCTTGGTCGCCTTCGTCCCGGTAGGGGAAGAACGGCATAGTCCGGCAGCGGGAGGGCTTTTCGGCGTGGATAGCGCAGAGGTTGTCCGGGGTCAGCGCCGGACAGGGCATCGACGGCGGGAGGTAAGCCGTGGGCGTTAAACGCACAGCGAGCGTCTTCTTGTCCCGCGTCCGCACGGTCAGCCCCAACTTGGCGGTGATGCCGAATGCCTTGCTGGCCTGCCGGATGGGTGTCCACACCACGGCCAGCGGGAAGCGTCCGGCATGGGCCAAGGCATCCTTAAGCGTCAGCGGGATCCAGCCAAAACAACACTTCCCGCAGGCAGTACAGGCAAACCTGCGTTCCATCTTCTCAGGCTCCGCAGCACTTCTTGAACTTCTGGCCGGAGCGGCACGGGCATAGGTCATTTCGGCCCACTTTTGCGACCTGCCGGAGTGCCGGCTTGGGGTTCACCAGTCCGTCCACGTAGAGCCAGCGGCCATCCTCGCGCCGGAAGCTGGCAAGCTCATGGTGGGCCTGAATTTGCCCTCGGATGCGGAACCGGGCGACATATTCGACCGTACAGGTGTCGTCACCTTCGCCCCCGGTCTCGACATTCCGGACATTGAAGCTCAGGCCTTCGGCGTCGCGCGCCGACATCTCGACCTCGCGCAGGTTGAACTCCGCGTGTTTCTCGGCCGCCAGGGTATCCTGAAGAAAGGCACCAATGTCCTTGGTGACGAAGGCGGTATAGCGGGCGCGCATCAGGGCCTCTGCGGTAGGGGCAGGCGCTCCACCAATGATGGGGGCACAACATTCGTCGAGAGGGCGATCGGTGCCGCAGGGGCAAGTGGTCAATATTCGACTCATCCGCGCACCTCCTGTTTACCCGATGGTTTCCTGCACTTCCGCCGGTTCGGCGGCATTCACCAATCCCCGCTGCTTGATCAGGCCGTAGAGGGCGGGGATGACGATCAGGGTGAGGATGGTGGACGACACCATGCCGCCGACCATGGGCATGGCGATGCGGCGCATCACCTCCGAGCCGGTGCCGGTGCTCCACATGATGGGCAGCAGACCGGCCATGATCGCCACCACGGTCATCATCTTGGGCCGCACCCGCTCCACCGCGCCTTCCATGATGGCTTCATAGAGGTCGGCGCGGGTGAAGGGCAGCCCCTCGGCGGCACGCTTGGCCTTCAGTTCGTTCAAGGCGTGGTCGAGATAGATCAGCATCACCACCCCGGTCTCGGCGGCGACGCCGGCCAGGGCGATGTAGCCCACCGCCACCGCCACGCTCATGTTGTAACCTAGCCACCATTGCAGCCACAGCCCGCCCACCAGGGCGAAGGGCAGCGACAGCATGACGATCAGGGTCTCGGTCACCCGCTTGAAGTTGAGGTAGAGCAGCAGGAAGATGATGGCGATGGTCAGCGGCACCACGATCTTCAGCTTCTCGATGGCGCGCTCCATGTACTCGAACTGGCCCGACCAGGTGACGAAATAGCCGGGCGGCATCTTGACCGACTCGGTAACCGCCTTTCTGGCATCGGCCACATAGCCGCCGATGTCGCGGTCGCGGATGTCGACATAGATGTAGGCCGACAGCAGGGCGTTCTCGGTGCGGATGCCGGCGGGGCCCTTGGACAGGCGTACCTTGGCCAGCTGGCCCAGCGGCACCTGGGCGCCATCCATGCCCGCCACCAGCACCCGCTCGGCGATGGCCTGGGGGTCGGAGCGGAACTCGCGGGGATAGCGGACGTTGACCGAGAAGCGCTCGCGCCCCTCCACCGTGGTGGTCACCGTCTCGCCGCCCAGCGCGGTGAGGATCACCTCCTGCAGATCGCCGATGGTGATGCCGTAGCGGGCCAGTTGGGCGCGGTCGGGCTCGATGTTGAGGTAGAAGCCGCCGCCGATGCGCTCGGCATAGGCCGAGGTGGTGCCGGGCACGCTGCGCACCACCGCCTCGATCTGGCGGGCGAGGCGCTCCATCTCGTCGAGATCCTTGCCGAACACCTTGATGCCGATGGGGGTGCGGATGCCGGTGGACAGCATGTCGATGCGGGCGCGCAGCGGCATGGTCCAGGCGTTGGAGACGCCGGGCATCTGCAAGGCCTTGTCCATCTCGGCGATCAGCTTGTCGGTGGTCAGGCCGGGGCGCCACTGGTCCTCGGGCTTGAGGTTGATCACCGTCTCGAACATCTCGGTGGGCGCCGGATCGGTGGCGGTGGCGGCGCGCCCCGCCTTGCCCCACACCGACTCCACCTCGGGAAAGCTCTTGATGATCTTGTCCTGGGTCTGGATCAGCTCGGCCGCCTTGGTGATGGACAGGCCCGGCAGGGTGGTCGGCATGTAGAGCAGGGTGCCCTCGTTGAGGGTCGGCATGAACTCGCTGCCCAGCCTGGACAGCGGGTACCACGAGGCAGCCAGGGCCAGGAGAGCGGCGGCGATGGTGACGACCTTGGCCTGCATCACCCCGGTGATCATCGGGCGGTAGGCCCAGATCATGGCGCGGTTGATGGGGTTCCTGTGCTCGGGAATGATCTTGCCCCGGATGAACAGCATCATCAGCACCGGCACCAGGGTGATGGACAGCAGCGCCGCCCCGGCCATGGAGAAGGTCTTGGTGAAGGCAAGCGGCTTGAACAGCCGTCCCTCCTGCGCCTCCAGGGTGAAGACGGGGAGGAACGACACGGTGATGATCAGCAGGCCGAAGAACAGGCTGGGCCCCACCTCGATGGCGGCGGCGATCAGGGCCTCTGCGCGACTGTCGCCCGGCTTCATCCGCTCCAGATGCTTGTGGGCGTTCTCGATCATGACGATGGCGGCATCGACCATGGCCCCCACCGCGATGGCGATGCCGCCCAGGCTCATGATGTTCGACGTCATCCCCAGCGCTTCCATCACCATGACGGCGATCAGCACGCCGACCGGCAGCATGATGATGGCCACCAGGGCGGAGCGGATGTGGAGCAGGAATACTACGCAGACCAGGGCGACGATGATGCTTTCCTCGATCAACGTTCCCTTTAGCGTCTCGACGGCGCGCAGGATCAGGTCGGAGCGGTCATAGACCGCCTTGATGGTGACGCCCTCGGGCAGGCCGGAGGATACCTCGGCGATCTTGGCCTTGACCCGCTCGATGACGTCCAGCGCGTTCTGGCCGAAGCGTTGCAGCACGATGCCGCTGACCACCTCGCCCTCGCCATTCAGCTCGGTCAGGCCGCGCCGCTCGTCGGGACCGAGCTCGACGCGGGCGACGTCACGCAGCAGCACCGGAGTGCCGCGCTCCGACTTCAGCACCAGTTGCTCGATGTCGGCGATGCCCCTCAGGTAGCCCCGGCCGCGCACCACGAATTCGGTCTCGGCCAGCTCCACCACCCTTCCGCCCACGTCGATATTGCTCTTGCGGATGACGTCGGTGATTTTGGCCAGCGGGATGTTGTAGGCCTGGAGCCGCTGGGGATCGACCACTACCTGATATTGCTGGACAAAGCCGCCGACGCTGGCGATTTCGGCGACGCCCTCGGCCTTGGCCAGCTGATAGCGCAGGTACCAGTCCTGGGTGGTGCGCAGTTCAGCCAGGGTCCGGTCCTTGGCCAGCACCACGTACTGGTAGACCCAGCCCACGCCGGTGGCGTCAGGCCCCAGGGTGGGGGTGATGCCGGGCGGCAGGCGCTTGGCGGCGAAGCTGAGATATTCCAGCACGCGGGAGCGCGCCCAGTAGATGTCGGTGCCGTCCTCGAAGATGATGTAGACGAAGCTGACGCCGAAGAACGAGAAGCCGCGCACCGTCTTGGAGCGGGGCACACTGAGCATGGCGGTGGTCAGCGGATAGGTGACCTGATCCTCCACCACCTGGGGGGCCTGGCCGGGCACCTCGGTATAGAGGATCACCTGCACGTCGGAGAGATCGGGCAGCGCATCCAGCGGCAGCCGTTTCACCGCCAGGGTACCGGCGCCGATGATGAACAGGGTGGCCAGCAGCACCAGGAAGACGTTCTTGGCGGACCAGCGGATGATGGCAGCGATCATGATCGGGCTCTCTCCGAGGTCAGTGGCTGTGGAAGCTTTGCAGCGCGGCGCGCAGATTGCTCTCTGCGTCGATCAAGAAATTGGCGCGGATCACGACCTTTTCCCCCTCGGCCAACCCTTCCTTGATCTCGATCAGGCCATTGGTCCGGGCTCCTGACTTCACCTCGCGAGGCTCGAAGCGGCCCTCCCCCTTTTCCACCAGCACCGCCTGCTTGGTGCCGCTGTCCAGCACCGCCGAATCGGGGATGGTCAGAACCGGGTGGTCCGCCACCGGCGAGGCCAGCTCGACCGCACCGTAGAGGGCGGGCTTCAGGTGGCCGTCATGGTTGGGCAACTCGATCCGCACCTTGGCGGTGCGGGTCTCGGGCGTCACGGTGGGGTAGAGGAAGGTAACCTTGCCGGTGAAGGTCAGGCCCGGCAGGGCGTTGAAATTGACGCGGGCGGTCTGGCCGAGATTGACCTGAGCCAGATCCTGCTCGAACACCTCGGCGATCACCCAGACGGTGGAGAGATCGGCGATCTGGTAGAGCATCTCGCCCGGCATGAAGCGCATGCCCTGGACGGCCCGCTTCTCCAGCACGATGCCTGAGGCTGGCGAGGCGAAGGACAGGGTGCGGGTGATCTGGCCGCCCTGACGCAGCTTCTCGATCTGGGAGGTGGGGATGTCCCAGTTCTTGAGCCGCGCCAGGGCGCCGTCGGCCAGGGACCGGGCGGCCTCGCGGGCCTCCGGGCTGGCGTTCTCCAGGGATTTGGCCCCCGTGGCGGCGACCAGGAACTCCCGCTGCGCCAGCACCAGATCGGGGCTGTAGACCTCCATCAGCGACTGGCCGCGCTTGACCGCCTGACCGGTCTGGTTGACGTTGAGGCGCTCGATATACCCCTCGAACTTGGACGCCACCACATGGAGATTGCGCTCGTCCACCTGGACCGAGCCCACGGCGCGGATGGAGCGGGCCAGGGTGGTCATCTTGGCGGCCTCGGTACGGACGCCCAGCTTCTGGACCTTGTCCAGGCTGACTTTCAGGGTGGTGCCGTCGTCCTCGCCCTCGTAGACCGGGACGTACTCCATCCCCATGCTGTCTTTTTTGGGGACCGGCGAGGTGTCGGGCAACCCCATGGCATTGCGGTAGTAGAGGATCTTGCCCTTGCCGACCGGCTTGGGCGAGGCGCTTGAAGTTTGCGGGCCTGCGCCCGCGGGGGGCGGTTCCGGCTCGGGATCGGCGTAGACCGGAATGTAGTCGCGGCCCTTGGCGTCCTTCTTGGGCGTCGGCGAGTAGTCGGCACTGCCGTCGGGATGCTGGTAGAACAGGATCTGGCGTTCTTTAGCGACCTGCGCTGCCGCGTCGTGGCCGGTGTGGGAGCCGGTGGCGGCTGGCGGTGGGGCGGTATTGGCCGCCAGGGGCTGGTGCGATTGGCCGGAGCGACCGAGCCAGTAGCCGCCGCCCAACGCGGCGACCACGGCGACACTGCCGAGCAGGAGGGCGCGGGTGGCGCTCATAGGTCACCTCCCACCAGCTTTTCCAGTTCGGCCAGGCGCATCTGCTGCTCGAACAGCACCTTGATCAGATCGATATTGGATTTCCACAACTGCTGTTCAGTCTGCAGCACGTCGATCAGATCCGAGCGCCCCAGTTCATAGCCCTTGGCGGCGGCCTGGAAGCCGATCTCTGCCTGGGGCAACTGGCTCTCGCGCAGCAGCTTCTCTACTTCGCGGGCGGATTTCAGGCTGATCCAGGCATCGGCCACCTCGTTGCCCAGTTCCAGGGCGCGCAGTTCGCGCTTGGTGCGCGCCGCACCGGCCATGGCCTTGGCCTCGCCGATCTCGGAGGTGCGCAGGTTCCATTGCAGCGGGATGTTCATGGCGACCATGGCCTCGTAGCCGCGCCATTCGCCCTCGCGCTTGACCGCGCCGGCGGTCAACTCGAAGTCGGGATACCAGCTCTTCTCGGCCAAACTGAGTGCCTTGTCCGAGCCCTCGATGGTCACTTGCTGCGCGATGATCTCGGGATTGGCGCTTTGGGCCCGATCCGTCAAGGCGGCGAGGTCCAGCGCCTCCATGGCCGGGATGACCCGCGGCGCCGGGGCTTCCACCAGGGGAGCATCGAGAGGACGGGCCAGCAGGCGGTTGATCTTGATCCGGGCCTTGCGGCGTTCGGCGTCCATGCGGACGATCTCGGTGTCGAGCACCGACTTCTCCACCTGGGCGCGGGTGACGTCCTGCTGCTTGCCCAGAGCCTGCCCGTAACGGGCGCCGGCCAGCTTGGTCAAGGTATCGAGACGGGCCCGCAAGTCGCGGGCGGCATCGATCGCCAGATGGGTCGAGTGGTATTCGGCATAGGCCACCTTGACCTTGGCGACCAGTTCGTTCTCCACCTGCCGCTTGAGGACGGCCGCCTTGCGCGCTCCGGCCTCGGCGATCTCGCGCTTCAGGTCGCGCTTGCCCCAGAACGGCAGTTCCTGCGAAATCCGCAGCTTCTTGGTGGTCTGCGAGGCCGGGTTGGAGGGGAAATTGCCGCCGTTACGGTTGGTGCTCCAATCCTCCACCGCCAGCGACACCTTGGGGTCTGCCAGCGAACCGGCGCCATCGACCTTGGCCAGAGCGGCAGCCGCCTCCAAGGCGGCAATCTGAAGCTCTGGGCTCATCTGGCGGGCGATGGAGATCAGGTCGTCGACCGAGCCTCCGATCACCTGGACACCGTGATGGTGGTGACCGTCCTCAGCCAGCGCCATCCGCCCCTGAATCAAGACCAGAGCCAGGACAATCATCGAAGCAGCAATCGGTTTTCTCATCGCCAGTATCCCCTCAATCCCGCGGTTTCAGTGGTTGTGACCGCCATTATCCGTCTTACCGTGATCCATGGCAGCTGCGGTGAAGGGTACCGAGCCGGTGACGGTTGTCGCCTCGCCCTGGATCTTGGCTGACACGGTCAGAGTCAACGGCCCGGCCATGGAGATGTCGGCAGTAAAGGGGTAGACGCCCTTGCCGTCCGGGGCGGACGGGACAACTTTGGTCGGCATGGGCGCCATGTTGCCCATGGGCATTTCCATCTTGGGTTGGAAGACGATGGCGTTAGTCACCACCTTGCCTGTGGGCACATGGACCAGCCGCACCGCCATCGTGGCGGTGGGGGAGACCGTCACCTGCGAATCCACCGCTTCGAAACGGTAATCCTTGGGATCGGCCAGGGCTGGACCAGAGACGGCTCCCAGGCTCACCACCACCATGCCCGCCATCGCCATCAACTTCATTCGCATCGTCGGCTCCAGATCAAGTCAAACCTGATGGGGTGGACGGCCCCTGCTCACCGGCGTCGCAATGCGCCAAGATGGTGGTTGTCGAGACACACCATTTGAAGGGGGCCGTCCATGACCGAGGTTAGCACGATTGGTTTTGATCTGGCGAAGCGGGTTTTCCAGGTCCACGGGGTCGATGGCGACGGTGCCGTGACGATCCGGCGGCAGTTGCGCCGCTCCGAGGTCGTGACGTTCTTCGCCAAGCTGTCGCCCTGCGTGGTGGGGATGGAGGCGTGCGCCTCAGCCCATTATTGGGCGCGGACGCTGGCCAAACTGGGGCATGAGGTGCGCCTGATCCCGCCCTCGCGGGTCAAGCCCTATGTCAAGCGAGGACGGAAGAACGACGCAGCCGACGCTGCGGCGATCGCCGAGGCGGTGACACGGCCGCACATGGAGTTCGTGCCGGTCAAGAGCGAGGAGGCGCAAGCGGTGCTGATGCTCCATCGCACCCGCCGCCTGTTGGTGACCCAGCGCACCATGCTCGGCAATGCGCTGCGGTCGCATTTTGCCGAATACGGCATCATCGAACCGGAGGGGCAAGGTGGGCTGGCAAGGCTGGTCGTCTGTGCGCTGGACGCACCGGATGCGGCATTGCCTCAGGCGGCTCGTGAAGCCATGGCGATGCTGGCCGCGCATGTGCGTGAGACCGACTCCAAGATCGATGCGCTGGATCACGAAATCCTGAGATGGCACCGTAACGACGCCGACAGCCAGAGGGTCGCCTCCATTCCCGGCATCGGCCCGCTGATCGCCAGCGCCATCGTTGCCGCCATGGGCGATCCCAAGCGCTTCAAGACGGGGCGAGACTTCGCCGCCTGGCTGGGGCTGGTGCCATCGCAGAATTCCACCGGTGGCAAAACCGTGCTGGGGCCGATCACCAAGGCTGGGGACCGCTATCTGCGGTCGCTCCTGGTGGTCGGCGCCACCGGCACTTTATGGCGGCGGCGCAAAGAGCAAGGCACATGGCTGGCGGGCATGATGGCGCGGGGTAAGACGGCACGGCAGATCTCCGTCGCCCTGGCCAACAAGATGGCGCGCACCGCCTGGGCCATCCTCGCCAAGGGTGGCCTCTATCACGACGCGGCAGCACAGGCCGCCTGAGAAAGAGCGCGAGGAACAACCAGTTGCGAGGGCGATGAAAGCGTGATGGCGACCGGTCAATCCAAGGAACGGCAAAACCCAGCGTACGTCATGGCCGCCAAGGTCGTAAATCTGATCGGGAGCCGTTTCACGGATCACATCATGGCCAGCGGTCAGAGTGCCGCGCAAACAGGCCGGACACATGACTGCACCCGACCGGGGCGTCAGCGCGAAAAAATCTCCTTGCAACGCAGGGGCTGTCCACACATGACAATCGGTATACGCCCCAGGAAGAGGGATGGCGTGTAAAATTATGTAAATGAGCAAGACACGATTCTTTACCAAATCCCCTCTCGCGTCGCAGTGACGGTGGCGCTAATGATGATCCGTAAGCTCGAAGGATCGGAAGGATCCGCGCATGAGGTCACTGCTTCCCGATTCCATCGCCGGTCGGACGATGATCGTCCTGCTGATCGGGCTGACGATGTCGCACATCGCCAGCACCTGGGTGTTGTCCTCCGACAGCCATGACACTCTCATCGAGACCAGCGAACGCTTGTGCGCCGATCACATTGCCGTCATCGCCCAACTGATCGAGCGAGCTTCTCCTCAAGACCGAGGTGCCATAGTCGGTGGGCTAAGTGGGGGACTAACCGAAATCACCCTGTCGGACCAGCCCAAGGGTGGTCTTGTTCACCAGGATGCGGAAGAATTGTCACTTATGCAGACGGCTCTGCGACCGTATTTCGGGGTGGTGGAGCATCCCCGCCTGCATGTGGTGCATCACCGAACGGAGACTGGAGACCGCGCTGGATTCTGGCGGAACTTAGCCGCCGGCTTCCCCCATGACCGTATTATGCAAGTTTCTTTCCAGTTGGAGGGCGGAACCTGGGTGAACTTCGACATGGCCATGGTCCGTGCAGCCACCCTGTGGTCGCCCCATGCCGTCCTGTCGACCTTGGTGATGATGGTCGCCGTCCTGGTATTCGGCACCTGGGCCACCGGCTGGGTGGGCCTCCCGCTGGCCACCTTCGCCACCGCGGCCGATCGCCTGGGCCGCGACGTCAACGCTCCCCGGCTGCCCGAGGATGGCCCGCGCGAGGTGCGCCGCGCCGTGGCGGCCTTCAACGAAATGCAGGGCCGCATCCGCCGCTTCGTCGAGGATAGGACCCAGATGCTGGCCGCCATCTCCCACGATCTGCGCAGCCCCATCACCCGCCTGCGGCTTCGCACCGAACTGCTGCCCGAGGGCGAGGGGCGCGACAAGATGTTGCGCGACCTGGACGAGATGGAGGCCATGGTGGCCTCCTCCCTCGACTTCGCCCGCGGCGAGGCGGTCGATGAAATCACCGAGACCATCGACCTCGCCGCCACGTTGGAGGCCATCTGCGACAATGCCGCCGATATGGGCCTCGCGGCGGAATTCGAATGGGAGCGGCGCTTGGTTTGCGCCTGCCGCCCCGCAGCGATCAAACGAGCACTAGCCAATCTGGTCGAAAATGCCGCCCGCTACGGTCAACAGGCCAAGGTCAGAGCTCATGCGAACGATCAGGCCATCGAGGTGGTGATCGAGGATTCCGGCCCCGGCATTCCTGAAGCCGAGTTGGACAAGGTGTTTGGCCCATTCTACCGGGTCGAAGGCTCGCGCAATCGCAAGACCGGAGGAATCGGCCTGGGTCTGACCGTAGCCCGCGGCATCATCCGCGCCCATGGCGGCGACATCCTCCTCCAGAACCGCCCGGAAGGCGGCTTGCGCGTCACCGTGACCCTGCCGCAGGAGGGAACGCCATGACCCACATCCTGATTGTCGATGACGACCCAGACATCTGTGCCCTGCTGACCCAATTCCTGATGGGACAAGGCTATACCGTTGCCACGGCGGGTGACGGCGCTGCCATGCGTCAGGCGCTGGTAGGCGAGGTGGTCGATCTGGTGATTCTCGACCTGATGCTGCCGGGCGAGGACGGCCTGTCGCTGTGCCGCCACCTGCGGGCTACCACCAGCCTGCCGATCATTATGTTGACCGCCATGGGCAGCGAGACCGACCGGGTGGTCGGCCTGGAAATGGGAGCCGACGACTACCTCGCCAAGCCGTTCAGCACCCGCGAGCTTCTGGCTCGTATCCGCGCCGTCCTGCGTCGGGCCGGTCAGATCACGCAGAGCGCACCCGGCGAACCCGCGCCGGCCGATGAACCGGGCGAGATTCTGGAATTTTCCGGCTGGCACCTCGACGTCTCCCGCCGCCGTCTGACCTCGCCCGACGGCGTCCTGGCAGAAATAACCAGCGGTGAATTCGACCTGCTGCTGGCCTTCCTCCACCACCCCCATCAGGTACTCAGCCGCGACCAGTTGCTTGACTTGGCGCGAGGGCGAGTCTCGGGGCCATTCGATCGCACCATCGACGTCCAAGTCGGCCGCCTGCGCCGCAAGATGGAGACTGACCCCAAGACGCCCGAACTGTTCAAGACGGTGCGTGGTGGCGGCTATGTGCTGACGGTGGATGTGAGGCGCAGTTAAGATGCGTACAATCACGCATTGGCTTGGAGAGGCTTCGCTTCTGGCCTCCTTCCCTCCAGCAATTCTCTCTGAACACTTAAGGATCGGATTGGCTCGAAGATCACCACATCGATGTTAGCTGAAAGACAGGACAGGATTTGACGATATTGCCGATTCCGGTTCTCATCACCGTGTAGGTGATTGGAGGAGGAGCAGTCAGAATGGTGCGAGGTTTTCTGACCGATAACGAACGCAGCCAGCTCTTCGCAATTCCGGTGGATCAGAATGCACTGATCCAATATTACACACTGACACCAGATGAAATCGATTTGGCCCTGGGCAAACGCGGAGCTCGAAATAAGCTCGGTGTCGCTCTGCAACTTTGCCTCCTACGTCATCCCGGTTTCGGCCTTGCCGCCTCGGCTACAGTACCGGCCGAACTGATCCGATATTTGGGGGCTCAACTCGGCGTCCCCGCGTCAGTCTATCTCGATTATAGTCGGCGTCCCCAAACGCGCACAGACCATGCACAAGAGCTCGCGGTGCGGCTCGGACTGCGCTCGCCGGGACGTGTCGATATTCCCATGATGCTCGATCTAGCCGCCAGCACCGCATGGGAGACTGACCACGGCGTTGCGATCATCACTGGGCTGATAGCAGGCCTGCGCTCCCGCAAGTACATTCTCCCCGCACCGGATACACTGGAACGTGTCGGCACCAAAGGCCGTGCCCGAGCGCGCCGCTTGGCTGCAGAGGCGCTGATCACGCCATTGACAGCTGACCAACTCACTCTGGTCGATGCATTGGTCAGCAACGATGCCGAGTTGGGCCGAACCCGTCTCTCCTGGCTCCGCGATATCCCGGAATCACCCAGCGCTGGCAATATGATCGGTATCCTCGACCGGCTGGGTCATGTCCGGACGCTTGAACTCAATCCGGCGCTCCGCAACGCCATTCATGAGAACCGCTTCCTGCAATTCGCCCGTGAGGGTGCCGTGGCGCCAGCATTTCTGCTGACCAACTACAGCGTGCGCCGTCGTCGCGCAACACTGATTGCACAAATGATCGAACGCCAGATTACCCTTTCGGATGCGGCCGTCGAGATGTTCGACAAGCTGGTCGGCTCGATGTTCACCCGCGCCAGGAGGCGTAAGGAGGAGCGATATCAGGCGACTACCCGGGATGTCGGCCGACTAATGCGCCTCTTTGACCGGACCATCGACACGCTCAGCGCCGCCCGGGAAGGGGCCACCGATCCATTCGCCGCACTGGATACCCATGTCGGCTGGAAGAACCTCATGAAGGTCAGGGGCGAGGTCAGGGCTCTGGCCGAGTTTGTAGAAGAGGACATGCTGGTCACCGCGACAGAAAAATATATGACGTTGCGGAAGTATGCGCCTTCCTTCTTCAAGGCATTCACATTCAAGGCTGCCCGTATCAGCGACCCTCTCCTGGCGGCTGTTCGTCTTCTGCGGGAAGTTAACGAAATGGAGGGTGGCGACATCCCGAGTGATGCACCAATGCCCTTCTCGAACAAGCGATGGAAGAAGGTGGTGGTAGAGGGAGGCAAGATCGATCGGCGCCGTTATGAAACGGCGATTTGCGCCACCCTGCGAGACCGTCTGCGGTCAGGAGATATTTGGATCGAGGGCACGCGGAAATTCCAACGCTTCGATCGCTATCTGCTGCCAAAGTCCCAAGTGGCCAAGGTGGCGGCCGAACTGCCCATTACCTCCGATGTCGATGGCTATCTCCGTGAACGGGCTGAACTGCTGGATTTCCGGTTGCGCAGGTTTGAGCGTTTGCTCCGACGCGGCAAACTGGACGGTGTTGATCTTCGGAACGGCAGGCTCCACATCACCCCTCTGAAGGCGATCACGCCGCCTGAGGCCGACTGGCTCGACCGGGTGATCGACGGAATGCTACCGCGCATCCGGATCACCGAGTTGTTGAGCGAGGTCAACCATCGGACCGGCTTTGCCACGAAATTCACTGACCTCAGAACCGGCCGTCCCCATGAGAACCCAAGCGCAGTCCTGGCTGCGGTTCTGGCCGACGCCAACAACCAAGGGCTGGAAAGCATGGCTCTCGCCTCGCAAGGTGTGACATACGCCCAACTTGCCTGGACGCATAACTGGTATCTCAGTGCCGAGAACTATTCCGCCGCTCTGGCGACCATCATCGACGCGCACCATACCCATCCCTTCGCCGAAATTTGGGGCAAGGGTACAACGTCGTCGTCAGACGGCCAATTTTTCCGCGGCGGAGGCGGTTCGGCTGCGGTCAATGCCAAGTATGGCGTCAATCCGGGCGTCCGCTTCTATACCCACGTCTCTGATCAGTATGGGCCGTATCATCCCCTGGTCATTTCCGCGACCGGCTCCGAGGCGCCGCACGTCCTTGATGGCTTGCTCATGCACGGCACTTCGCTCCAGATTACCGAGCACTACACGGACACCGGCGGCGCCTCCGATCACGTCTTCGGATGTTCTCATATGCTTGGGTGTAGGTTCGTGCCTCGGCTCCGTGACCTTCCCGAGCGCCGACTGGCGTCGATTGGCCCGGCAAGCGATTATCCTGGGCTAAAATCCATCATGGGACGACAAATCCAGAAAGAAGTGATCGTCGAATGCTGGGACGAAGTCATCCACATGATCGCCTCTCTGAAAGCTGGCACTGTGGCACCGTCCGTTGTGCTCAAGAAACTTGCCGCCTACCGGCGACAAAACCGTCTTGACTTGGCGCTCCAAGAAATTGGCCGGATCGAACGAACCTTATTCACGCTCGACTGGCTCGAAGATCCAGAGATGCGGCGACGCTGCCAAGCTGGCCTCAACAAGGGTGAATCCCGCCACTTCCTGGCCCAAGCGGTCTATGTCCATCGACAGGGCCGGATCACTGATCGCACATTCGAGAACCAGAACTTCCGCGCGTCCGGGCTCAATCTCGTGATTGCGGCAATCGTCTACTGGAATACCATCTATATGGAACGCGCCGTTCACAATCTGAGATCCACCGGGGTCAGCGCTCCTGACAACCTCCTTACCCATGTCGCGCCGCTTGGCTGGTCACATATCAGCCTGAGCGGCGATTACCTGTGGGAGCAGGCGCCCCAGTTCCCCGAGGGCTTCAGACCGCTCAGAGCGGAAGATGACCGGCTGTATCAGGTCGCTTGATCTGGCGTTCTTGGTTTGTCTGACTTAGCGTTGTTTAACGCAGAAACCTTGCGGTGCCCCTATCCACGACGAGGAGATCTCCATCCCTCACGCCGGCCGGCACCATGCTGTCGCCGGAGGCGCGGCAGAAGAAGGTCGCCGCCGGGCGCTTGACCATCAGGCGGTGCAGATCCAGCGAACCTTCCAGGTGATCGTCGGCGGGCGAAGGGAATCCGGCGGCAACCAGCGCCGAGTAGATCGGCGCAGCGCCCTCCGGCGGCGCGTAGCCGCGATCGGAGGCCCGGTGGGTTCCGGGCGGAAGAGGTGAAGAGGCATCCTGGAACATGATGAGAACACCCTACAGCGGCACCGGCTCCAAGCGCAAGCGCACAGCGCCGCTTGGCATTTGACAGGGCGCCATGGATGGGCGACTCTGCATGCGGATTCGATCAATGAGGGACGAATGGGCGCCATCAGCAACGTGGAGAAGAAGCCCCCAGGGGAGAAGAAGCCCCGCGGGCGCAGAGGTCCGCGCCGCGATCCGGCGCAAGCGGCCGTCGAGGCAGAGCAGGTCCTGGCGATGCGCGAGAGGATGACCGACGCCCTGATCGATGAGCGGACCTACTAGGCAGGAAGAAGGGGGCTTGCGCCCCCTCCATCATCAGCCGCCAGCGTTGGCGCCTTCTTCCCTTGGACGGTTCTCCGCCACCTGGGCGTCGGGTCCAAGCGGACGGATCATGCCGAAGCCGGCATAGCCCTGATCGGTGGCCGTGTCCCATGCGCCGATTCCCGAAAGCCAATCCGCCTTGCGGAGCGGCACCAGGGCGCGATCCAGGTAGGTTGTCGGATAGTCCGCCGCGAGGACGCGGCCATCGACGCGGACCACCGACCAGACATGGACGATGTTGTCGTGCTGGCCCCGTCCGTGTCCGCCTTCCATGATGGCATTGTCCTCGTCCGGAATGCCGATGAGCTTCCACATGAGCCAGCGGGCCACCGAATAGTCCCGGCAGTCCCCGCCGCCGCGCTCGAACAAGGCGACCGGGCCGGGGGTGTATTCCGAAAGCCACGCCTTCGGAACCGACTTCAGGGGAGAGCAGTCGGCCTTGAGCCCCGGATCGTGGATGCAGTATTTCCCCGCGCTGTTGATGTAGGACGAGGCCGTGCGGACGGCGCCTTCCCTATCCCCCGCAGCGAGCTTGGCCTTCGCCTCGGCGACGGTCGCATCCCATCCAGCCGGACGCTGATCCATGGCCTGCAGCCGGATCCACGCGCGCTGCATCCCTCCCGTCAGTCCGTCCGGAATCCAGTGGACCACCGGCTCCTTCGGATGCTTCCCCGTCGGATTGGCGCGCCAGGCATCGAGCCATTCGCGCTCGGCGGCGACCAGGGCCTCGTCCGCGACGCGCTCGACAGGCGCGGCACGCGACAGGACGCAGAAGGGGTTCGCCGTCGTGGCCTTGCGGTATTCCCCGGAGGGGATGCGGGCACCGGTATAGGGCACGGTCTCCATCGGGGTCCGGCAGCGGAAGAAATCCTCCTCGGCCTTGGCCTCCAGACGGGCCGCGCGCTCCTTCGGCGACATCCTCTGGAACTCCTGGGCCTGGCGCCGCGCCTCGGCCCTTTCCTCCTCCGCCTTCTTCTTGGCCGCCGCCCTCTCCTCTTCGGCCTTCTGCTTCGCGGCGGTCCTCTCCTCCTCGCGCTTCCTCTTGGCGGCTGCCTTGGGGTCCTCGGAAACGGCAGACGCAGCGACATAGGGCGTTTCGGCCGGGGTTTCCATGCGGGTGGGGGCGGGAGCCGGCGCAGCGACCGGAAGCGGTTCCTGCGGTGCAGGCGCCGGCATGATGGCCGGAGCGGCGATGGCGGTGGAGACGAGGCTGAAGGAGGCCATGCCGTCGGCGATGGAAGCCGGGGCGATCAGAACCTCCGATGCGATGGCGACGGGCGAGGCCGGGACAACGGACTCCGTGCGGGCCGTCCAGACGTCGAGGGCTGTGAGAAGGGCGAGGGCTGCCACCGCCGAAGCGGCGGACGAAGGACGGGGAATATCGGCCACGATCCGCTCCTGGGCTTCACGAAGCTGCCGAAGGAACCGCTCCTCCGTGCGATGCTTCGGATAAGCAGGAAGTTGGGGCCGGGCAATATAGTTCCGGACGTGCGAAATGCCCGCGAATGGAAGCCATCACGCGCAAAAGGAAAGGGCCTGCATGAGCAGGCCCCGATCCTCCATCCGGGAAGGAAGGCTCAGCGGCCGCCGCCGTACCACACGGGGCCGGGCTGGGCCGGATACCGCACCTGCTGGACCGCCTGGTAGGCCTTGGGAGGAAGAACCTGGCTCGCGGCGGGCATGGCCGGCTTCAGGGCGTTCCATGCGTTCATGGCCGTGGCGATGGTCGCAGCGGGAAGCATGTTCGCCGTCCGGGTCGCTGAGGCCCCGCAGGCGCCTGCCGAGGAGGCGGAAGGAGCGAAGGGGACTCCGATGGCCTGCCCCGCCATGGCCATCTCATCGCCGAGGCAATCGCTGGCGGTGCCCGCGACGGAGAACAGGATGGAGGGGAGATAGGCCTTCGCCGAGGTTCCGATGGAGCCCAGCACAGCCATGAAGGTCCTGGCGGTGTTCGCGGACTGGCCGCGTGCAGCGAGGTGCGAGTCCCACATCTGGGAGACGGCGAGGGCGCCTCCTACCAGGGACAGGAAGGAGACGGTGACGAAGAGGGCTCTCATTCCCCGGAAGATCCGGTCGAACCAGTCCAAGGTCCAAGCCCAAGCGAATGCGGTGCCCATCTGATCCTCCGTCCTCTCGTCCCTGCTCACCTCCGGATGCCGCCTGTTGAACCGACCATGCCTTCGAGGCGTTTTCGCCTTCTAGTGTACACATGGGTCCCGAAGACTCCCGCGTCAAGGGCTTGTGGGTCGTTTTCAGAAGCCTACTACGCACCCTATAAGCCATTGATCCGTATTGCGTATTCCGTCCATTTAACGCCCTTGTCCCCGCCTCGTCCTCCGTCGCGGTGGTGTCGTTTCCAAAGACGCACAAGGGCCGAAGATGAACGAAATGCTTCCATCGGTCGATTTTTCGGCCCTTCGGCCCTTCACCCGGCCAGATCGCTCTATATCAGCTACAAGGCCTCGCGCAGCGCTAACGACGAGACCGAGGAGATCCGCGCCGCCGTGGAGCGCGGCATCCCGCCGGAGCTGCGCAACCGCATCGACCGCATCCTGGTCTTCGGCCGCCTGGACCCGGCGCGCATGCCGGCCTTCGTGGACAAGGGCCTGCTCGGCCTCGAAGCCCAGCTCCGCATGACCGGCAGCCGCCTGTCCGTCACCGACGCCGCCAAGGCCCGCCTCGCGAAGGAAGGGTACAGCGCCGATTCCGGGGCCCGGCCGCTGGAACGCCTCATCGACGGGCGCATCCGCCGCCCCGCCGCCCGCCTGCTCATCGAGAAGCCCCTCGGCTCCGCGGAGCTGCGGGTGGATCATGACGGCGAAGCCATCGCCGTCTCCGTGCAGCCCATCGTCCCGCCTGAGGCGGATCCCAAGGCCGCCGCCCGCTGGACCCGGCTGCACGCGGAAGCGGCGCTGGAGGACGCCAACCAGGCGCGCATCCTCTCCATCGCCACGCCGCTCGCGCTCACGACCTACGGCGCCGTGGTCAAATCGGCCTCCACCCGGATCATCGTGGCCACGCCGAGGGACATCGCCTCGCTTCAGAAGGCCGAATCCGGCAATCCGCTGGAGCCGGGGCGCGCCTTCGCCGCCTTCCTGGCGGAGACCGATGGCGACAACGACTGCTGGTTCGCCGTGCCGGACGACGATCGGATCACGGTCGTTCCGAACGAATCCAAGGCCCTGCTCCTCGACCAGCTGTTCCGCTCGACCGACGCGGCCATCCTGCTGTTCGACAACCGCGCCTACGAGCAGGAGCTCGTCCCGCTCCTCCGGACCAACCGGCTGCCCGTGCCATCACCACCGCCAAGCGGGGCGAACTGGCGCTGGTCTCGCCCTACTGCGTCAATCCGAACCATACGGCGCCGGACTACACGCCGTTCCGCGGCTTCGGCCCCCGGTCCCCCGTCGGCACCCTCACGGCCTCGCCGGGCATCGCCGTCTCCATGCCGCACCTCACCCGCTTCCACGGGCGCAGCGTGGGCAGCAGCCTCGACGGGCCGGTGCCGACCATCGAGACGCACCTCACCGATGGCATCGTCCTGCCGTGGATGGCGCAGCACAACACCGGCCTCGTCGGCCATTCCATGCACGAGCCGGTCAGCACCATCCTCGGCAAGGGCTGCACGCAGATGCTGGCCGCCGCCTGGCTGTCGCAGATGCACGGCACCAACACCGGCAACGGCGGAGACCCGCGCCAGCCGCTGGGGGCCATCCTCGCCCAGGGGAACCACCACGCCGCCGTCCAGGCCCTGCTGGAGCGCACGGCGAAGCCCGGACAGCACCACGAGGCCGTCGTGGCCATCGACGGGCAGGAATGGGCCGTGGCCGACATCGGCATGAGGATGCTCACCCCGCGCGAGCTCTACAACGCCCAGGGCTTCCCGCCGGACTACCTCATCGACGTGCTGTTCGAGGGCAAGCGCCTGTCGAAGGCCTCGCAGGTGCGGATGTGCGGCAACTCGGTCTGCCCCGGCGTGGCCGCCGCCCTGGTCCGCGCCAACGCTCCCGACCTCGCCCGCTCGGCCATCGCGGCCTGATGCCGCCAAGGAGAAGCGCCATGCATACCATCCGACGCAAGCAGCCCGGCGACAAGGCGATGGCCGATCCCAGGATCAGCTACGTCGTCCTCGACGGGAACGGCCGCGAGGTCGGCACGTTGGCCAAGGAGCCGACCTTCCAGCGGAAGGGCATCAAGCAGGGAGGCGGATGGTCCGTCTGGATCCTCGAGGAGCACGCCGCCCTCTCCGACGATGCGGGCGGCGAGCTCTGGGTTCCGGACTTCAGGACCGCCAAGGAGATCGTCGCCCGCTGGTCCGCCGACCCCATCCTCCTTTCCAATCCACAGGCAGGCGCGGTCCCACGACGGGGCCGCGCCTTTCGTCTTGCTTCGCCCTGCGTCCGGAACGCAGCGGCTCGCCAATCGTCCGGATGACGGACCGGCCACAAGCCGGCGGGAGCGATGCCCGCGATGCGCACCACGCCTTCGACAGCCGCGGCGTGCGGCAACAGACACCGGGAGATCACCATGAACGCCAAGCCACTGCATGCCACCTGGACCATCGCCCTCGCCAACGCCGTCGAGAAGTGCGCCCGCAAGGACCTCGCCAAGCCCGGCAACGCCATCGCCCTCAACGCCCTCCGCGAGGCGCGCCTCCTCGAAGGCCGCGAGATGATCTCCGGCGTCTTCGAGAGGGACGAGCAGATGCTGATCCTCCAGGGCGCCCGCCGGATCCTCGGCCTCGCCGAAGCCGTCGCCGCGTAAGGAGGCCGACCATGCGCCAGCCAGCGACGACCGAACGAACGACCCACGCCGAAAGGAGGTGATCCCGTCTCCGCCGCCGGGCGGTCATCCGGCGACCGGGCGGATCGTCGAGGACGATCCCAGCGAGACAGGAGGAATGCAGCGCGCGGCCACGAGGCCACCGAGCCATCGGTTCCGGAAGCGATTCCGGTGCGCGCTCCGCTTGCCGTCCCACGGCATCGAGGACGCCTGGCGTCCTGAAACCCGATCGGAGGACCGACATGCTGCACGACTACATCAAGGGACTTTCCCGGCTCAAGCTCCGCGAAATCCAGCTTTCGGCCAGCGCCAGCGATTCCCTGCGGCAGCTCGCCATCCTCGAGCTCTCCCGCCGGGCGATCCTGTCGGGGAAGGGCTACTAGGAACGGCACCATATCCGGCTCCGGAAGACACCGGGGCCGGACAGGGGAGGATGGAATGGACAGCGGGAAGAACGCAGCATCCGGAACCCCTTTCCGGACGAAGGGCGATCGCCACGCGGCGCTCATGGACGAGCTGTCCCGGACGGCTCAGGACCATGGCTGGCTCGTGAAGGAGAGGCAGGGCCGCGAGGGTCCGGTGCGCCCGGACGGCAGACGCTGGCGCTACCTTGCCGGCCCGCTCGGCGGGGAGCCCACGGAAGGATTCGACACCCTGCCGCCATTGGCCCGCTGGGTGGAGAAGATGGCGTCCATCGCATAGGCGGCGGGGAGGCTGGATCAGGAAGGATCCAAGCCTTCCTTCACGTCCGTTCCATTTCGCGCACCTATGGGAAAGGGTCTCGCCCGCCCCCTCGTTCCCCAATCGCACTCCATCCGATCCGACCGGCCTGTTCCGGCCCCAACTTCTCCCGTGCGCGGCACCGAGCCGCCGTACACGCTGGCGCGTCCCGAGAGGCGGCCGCAGCAGAAGGGAGGGATTCCGTCATGGCACGCAAGAACGTCACCGACCCGGCCGCCATCCTGGCCGGACTGAACAAGAGCTCCAAGGAGCGCGACGAGAAGAAGGCCGAGAAGGAGCGGCTGCTCCGCGAGAAGAAGGAGCGCGAGATCGCCGAGGCCAAGCGCCGGGCGGAAGAGCGCGAGCGCCGGGCCCGCGATGCCGAACGCGCCGAGCGTGAAAGGGTCGAGGCCCAGCGCAAGGCCACCATCGAAGCGGTCCGGCTGTCCGTCGGCACCATCGGCGACAACGCGGGCTTCTACTCCCGAGACATCCCGAGCACCAGCTTCATCCGCGGCATGTTCCTCCTGGCCTGCGACGCTCTCGACGGCGGCGACAAGCGCTTCATCGCGGCCTGCGAAGCCCGCGCACGCAAGGAGGACGAGAAGATCGAGAGCGCGCGAGCCGAGCGCGCCGCCCGGCGCTCCCAGGGCGGCGCCGAAGCCGAAGGGACCGACCTCGCTGGAGCGGGCGATCGGAGCGGAGGCGATGAGACGCAGTCCGCTTCCGGAGATCCGCAGGGCGGCGCTGGCGTCGAAGCGGCTTAAGCGCCGCGACCTCGGCTTCGCCGGGGGATGATCGGGACGGAAGGGGGTGGCCATGGCCGCCCCCTTCGACGTTCCGCCCCTCTCCGCCCCCATCTTCGCCGGACGCCAGCAACCGAAGGAGCGCCGGCATGAAGTCCTTCCTCGCATTCCTCCACTGGGTCTGGGGGCCGCTGCTCGTGGCCGCCTGCTTCCCCCTCTCCATCGCGCACTTCGATCCGTCGAGCGGCGGCTCGGGCTACGGCTTCGCCTGGCAGGCCACCATCGCCCTGGCCCCCCTTCTCGTCTGCCTCGCCAAGGTCTACATCCAGACGAACTTCTCGCCCGGCACCTTCCGGATGGCGGGATTCACCTACCTGTCCGCGATGGTCTATTCCGGATGGCTGGGATGGACCGACCTCATCGGAGACATCCGCATCGCCGGACAAGCCGACGGCTTCCACCTGCTGATCCTCATCGGCTGCGCCATCACCTTCTCCGTGGCGACGGCCCTCTGGGTCTTCAAGGGCACCGTCAAGCTGCGCAACGCCGTCATGCTCCGGATCGTCCGCACCGAGTGGTACCAGCGGATCATGGACATGCACATCGACATGAACGCCGAGGGCCTGCACGGCCTCCAGTGGCTCATGGACAAGGGCGAGGCGGAGAAGAAGTTCGACAAGCCCTACGGACTCATCCTCGGGGAGCCCTACGAGCACAACCGCCTGGTCATCGCCGCGCAGCTCGCCTCGGAAGCCACCGCCGCAGCGAAGACCTTCCTCACCGGCGGTCTCATCCCTGCCCACGCCGGCGCGCAGAAGGCCTGGAAGGTGATCCGCTACGGGCTCAACCTCGGCATGACGAACATGACCGGCCCGCCCCGTACCGGCAAGGCGGCGACTTTCGGCGTGAACAACCTCCTCAACTGGCAGTCCGGCGGGTCCGCGAGCAACCCCAACGTCATCGCCCCCTTCAATGTGCTGGACCCCAAGGGCGAGCTCTTCGCCATGACCGGCATCGCCCGCACGCGCCGCGGCCGCCGGGCCATCCCGCTGGATCCGCTCAACGTCCTCGGCAACGGCTTCTACGCCGACGACGACGACGTGGCCCGCGAGACCGGGGAATACGTCCGGACCCACCGCTGGCGCAGCAATCCCTTCGACTTCATCTCCGATCGCCCCCTGAAGTTCCAGGCCTCGATCGAAGGGCTGATCGAACCCCTCTTCCCGATGGCGAAGGGCGGCGGCGACGACTTCTGGAACAACGACGGCAAGAAGACCCTCACCGGCTTCTGGGCCTGGCTCGCCGACACCAGCCATTGGTTCGATGGCAGCGCGATGGATCGCGACGACATCCGCCGCAATCCGGCGACCGCCTCGGACTTCCTCGCCATGGGCTTCGACGACCTCGAGAAGCTGCGGAAGGTCATGGCGTCCGGAATCGTCTACGACGAGAACGGCACCGAAATCCGCATCGCCTCCATCCGCGGCTTCCCCGAAGTCGGCATGGGCATTCCGAAGAGGATGGCCAACGAGCTCGAGCGCACCATGAAGTCCGAGAAGCAGTGGTCCGGCCTCGCCTCGACCATCCAGGTCCAGATGCGCTGGTGCGATCAGTCCATGCGCGAGTGCATGACCCGCTCCGGGTGCTCCCATGGGACGACCATCGGCTCCCACGACACCTCGGAGTTCAAGGAGGACACCGCCCGGTTCGAGCCCTTCAACTTCAAGTCGCTCTTCGACGGCAAGAGCGACGTCTACCTGATCGTCCCCGACACCCGCATGGACATCCTCGGACCCTGGCTCCGCATGATGGTGTGCGGGCTGGCCAATGTCCTGAAGGAGAACGTCCATCGAATGGAGGGGCGCTACACCGTCTTCCTCCTGGACGAGCTTGCGACCGTGGGATCGATGAACGAGGTGCTCCGCATGGCAGGATACGCCCCTGGAGTCGGCATCCATCTGGTCATGATCTGGCAGGCCATCGGCCAGATCAAGAACGAGAAGAACGGCTACGGCCCCGACGGCTTCACCACCATCATGGCCTCGTCCTACGCCAAGATCTTCCTCGGCGCATCCGACCTCGACACCGCCGAGCTGATCACCAAGACGGCGGGCAAAACCACCGCCCAGGCGGAATCGACAAACATGAGCGGCGGCACCGGCCAGATCTCCGCCAACGTCTCCAGCTCCACCCAGACGGCCTCGGTCGATCTCGTCTCGGTGCAGAAGGTGCTGGGAACCTCGAAGAACCATGGCTGGTGCGTGTTCAGTCGGGAGACCAGGACGCTGCTCTACGAGAAGCAGTTCTACTACCTGGACACCTACTTCACGGAGAACGGACGTCCGGTCTTCCCGACGCCCAACCCGTTCGACATCGCCGAGCAGCGCAAGTGGATGGACCGCCAGCGCTCCAAGGGAATCGAACCGGCCAACCGGCCCGGCGCTGCGCCCGAAGAAGCGCCCCCGCCGAATCCCGGCAGGCTTCCCAAGGGCCTTCCGGTCCGTCCCCCGGCCCCGTGAGGATCGGGAACCAGGGCAGCGGGCGTCGGCATCACCGGCGCCCGCTCCGCATTCCGGGTCCGCTCCATCCGCTCCCATCTTCGTCCCGGGAATCACCCCTCGGGAGAACGCCAGAATGCAGAAGGAACCCTCGGGCGCCGCCAAGCCCGCCACCCCGGCCGCGGCTCCGGCCCGCGCGAACGCCACGCCCTCTGCGGCGCCGGCACGCGCCAACGCCATGCCATCAACCAGCCCTGCCCGCGCGGCCGCTCCGTCGCCTGCATGGACCAGCTGAAGCCCTACTGAGCCGGGACCGATCTCAACGGCCCCACATTCACCACGGAACCACGGGAAAGGAGACACCCATGAACCAGCCGCTCACGCCGCGCTCGGCCAAGTATCGCGCGAACTACGAAGCCGCTCTGGCGAAGATCGACCTGATCGACAAGAAGGCGGCCATGTCCAAGTGGGACTGGGCTGACATCCGCGAAAAGATCGTCGGTGTCCCCGGCGACCCGGACCGTCCAGCCAAGCTGTTCGGCCAGGACGAAGCCGTCGATCAGGTCATCTACGGAATCCGCAATCGCAAGGGCGGCGCGCCAGCAGCCTTCCTGTTCGTCGGAAAGCCCGGCCTCGGTAAATCGCAGCTGGCCAAGATCCTGGAGAAGGCGCTCGATCTTCCGATCATCACCTTCGATTTCGCCAATGTGAACCCGAACACTGGGCCCAACCTCCTGTTCGGAGGAAACCCGCAGTACACCGGGGCAAGCGAAGGGAGCCTCATCCTCGCCATCAAGCAGAACCCCAACGGGCTCATCGTCCTTATCGACGAATTCGAGAAGCCGATCCTCGGCTACCAAGGCGGACCGCATCCGCTCGTCGATCCTCGGCGGCGTCCGCTGGATAGACACCATCCTCGCGCTGCCCCTCGCCCTGTCCCGCGAGGCGCGGATCGGCATCGCCCGCGAATTCGCCGAGGAACGAGCGCTCCTGGGGGAATGCGGGCTCTTCGCCGTGCATGACAAGCCCGGAAACGGGCACTTCCATCTGCAGACCTTCATCCGCGGCATCCAGGGCGACGAATTCGCGACCAGCAAGCTGGAGCACCGCACCTCGCCGACCCGGCGCTGGGGCGATCTCATGCGCGCGCGGGCCCTGGGAGCCGACATCCAGAACCGGGCCCTCGCCCTGGCCGGATACGATCTGCGCACGGATCACCGCTCCTTCGAGGATCAGGGCATCCGCCTCCTGCCGACGACCCACGAGGGGCCGGGCTTCCACGCCGAAGGCTCGTCGCGGTCCGGGCAGTCCAACGCAGATGTGCGCAGGTCCAACGCCCGCACCCTGACCCGACACCCGGAGATCATCCTCAAGGAGCTGGATTCCAAGCACGCCGTCATCACCCAGGCGTCCATCGCGTCGGCCCTGTCGCGCCGCATGCCGTCGGCACCCCCCGAATGGATCTCCTCGGCGGCGGCGGTGCTGGCCACCTCCGATCATGTCCGGCGCATCGGGCGCGCCGCCGACGGGACGCCGCTCCTCCGGCACGAGGAAACGGAGAAGGTCGCGGGCGCCCTGCGCGCCGCAGCCACCCGCCTCGCGGCCGCCACGGAATGCGCCGCGCTGGATCCGGGGCTCATGCCGGCGCTGCGGGCCGACGAAAGGGCGGGGCGCCTCAGCGAGAAGCGCGTCGAGGATCTCGACCTGCTGCTCCGGGGCGGCGACTGCGTCGTGGCGGCCATCGAGCCGGCCCGCTCCCGCAAGCTGGCTCTCGGCAAGGCGCTGGACGCCTGGGACAAGGAAGGCCGCCAGCGGCTCGGCATCGCTCCGACCCCCGGGGCCGCCCGCATCCTCTCGGCTGAGATCGGCTGCCAGGCCCTCGCCGTCCTCGACCTCGCCCCCGCGCCGACGCGCAGGCTCCCGCGCCTCGACACGCCGTCGCGCATCCCGGAAGGGAGCATCCTGCTCATCGACGAGGCCGAGGCCTACGACATCCGGACCATGGCCCGCATCTCGGCGGCCGCGTCGTCCCGGAAGGCCAAGATGGTGCTGCTCGCCGATCCGGCCGCCCTGCGCTCGAACGACGCCGGCGCCGCCCTGCGCGTCGTGGCCTCCGCCGTCCCGACCGTTTCGCTCCTGGCGGAAGCCGAGCGCCGGAGCTCCTGCGCGGCCGCGCTGGCCATGGTCCAGGAAGGACGGCCACTCGACGCCGCCAAGGCCCTGATGCCGGACGGACGGCTCTCCTTCGCCGACGGCTTCGAGGCCGTGGCCGAGGCCGCCCTCGCCTTCCATGCCGAAGCGCGCGCCGCCGGGCGCACCGCCTTCGTCGCCGTTTCGACCCGGGAGCAGGCCCAGCGGCTGAACGCCGTCCTGCGCCCGCCGGCGGAAACCCATGTCCCGGATCGCGCGGCCGAGATCCGGGAGAATCCCCACAAGGCCGCATTGGAGGATCCCGATGCCCGACATTCCCACGTCCCCAAGCCAGGTCCTCGCCGGCCTGGAATCCTACCGCCTGCCGTCCGCCGAAATCGCCTGCGGAATGTGCCCCAACTCGATGTGGCAGGAATCCGACGGGGAGGTGAGGTGCTACTGCCGGATCACCTTCGAGTGGGTATGGACGACGGCGACGCCGACCCGCACGACGGCCTGCGACGGCCGCTTCATCACGGGCTGAGCGCGGAGGAGCGGCTCATCGAGCGCCCGGGAAGGAAGACCACGCCCCTTCCTGTCCGGGCCGGCGACCGCCTGGCCCTCCCGACGGACATCCTGGGAGGGCAGCCCGTCCGGGCGGGAAGCTGCGGCACCGCAGCCGGATTCGACGGAGAGGATCTGGTCATCAACCTCGATGACGGACGCCGCATCCGCCTATCCACCCGCTTCCCGATCGCCATCGAGCACGGATGGGCCGCCGCGTCGCATCTCGGCATCCGCATGGACGCGGATCGGGTGGCCATCGCCGTCCTCGACCGGCGCATCGACCGCCAGACGGCATCGCGGCTCCTTTCCCGCGCGAGGGAAGACGCCATGATCGTCGCGGACGCCTCCGCCGTTCCCTCGCTGGGCCCCCTCGTCGAGGCTATCGGCCGCGACGGGGCGCGCGTCCTTTCCCCCGAGGCCGATGCGGAGGCGCGGGAAGGCAAGGATACCGCGGCGGTGCGGCGCTACATGGACATCGATCGCGAAGCCGAGAGGATCCACGCCGGCATCTGGACGCGGACCGGGCAACCGGAAACGGACCCGGACTGGCCGCGCTACGCCGTGCTCGACGCCGAACGCCGCGACGCCGCCAGGCTGCTCGTCGCCGCGAAGCAGGAGAACCGCGCTGCGGCCTCCGCGCTGCGGGCGGAATGGGGCGTCATCGAACGCCACGCCCGCAACGGCGCCAGCCCCCGCATCCTCAGCATGAAGGCGCTGCGCACCCGCCATCCCGGCCTCGGCGAAGCGGAACTCCGGGAGATGCGCATCCGCCTCGCCGCCGAAGCGAGGGAAGGAATCGACGCGCCGAGCCGGGATCTCATCGGACGCCTGATGAGCTCCGCCGATCTGCACCGCTCGCTCCATGCCCGCATCCGGGAGGAATCCGGCGGCGCTCCATCCTCGGCGCACAGGGACCACGCCCTCTGCGCGCGCGTCCGCGCCGGACGGAACGCCATGGCCGCCGCCATGCTGCGCGACCCCGCCCTGTTCCGCCCCGCCCTCGCCGCACGGAGCCGCCGGTGGCGCGACATCGAACGCTGGGCCGCCGCCCACGAACGGGACAGGATGGCCGCCATCTGGCGCGCCGGCCCCGATGCGGCTGCCATGAGGCATCTCGACGCCTACGCGGAAGCCCGCTCGGACGCCTCCTGGGAGGCCGCGAGGAAGGGAGCGGTTGAACCCCATGCCCTCCGCCGGAACCACGAGGCGGACGCCGCCATGCGCACGGAGAGCGGGCTCCTGCGCCGCGCCCCCGAGATCGGCCTCCCCGCGAAGGCGCTGGAGGCCCACGCCCTCTCTGGAAGGATCTCCTCGCTCATCGACGAGCACGCGGCGGCCCGCGCGTCCGGGAATCCCGCCGCTCCCGCCATCGCCTTCGACCTCGTCCAGCGGGCGGATGCCCGGACCCTGCGCCGGCACGGAATCGCCGATCGCTCCCAACTTCTCCTGGACGCCGCGGAATTCGAGCGGCGCGTCCCGGCACGGGAGAGGTCCATGCTCGTCAGCCTGCCCAAGCTCCCCGAGAGCCAGCGCGACGAAGCCGCGCTGCGGTGGACGGCGGACCCCCTCTTCTCGGCCTGGATGGATCGGACGGCGCCGGCAGCGGCCGCCGACCTCCGCGCCCGCGCCGATGTCCTGCGCGCGGATCGTGGATTCGAACGCTCCAGGACGTGAGGAGCCAGCCATGGCCGAAGACACCAGCCTCCCCCTTCCCGCGCCCGAGGGCGATTCCTGGCGCAGGAGCGCCGTCGATGCCCTCATGGCCATGGGATACCCGCTGGACGAGGCCCTCTCGCGGGCCGGGCGCGCGACCTCCAGCGCCTCCCTCGCCGACGTCCTCCGCACAGGACGCGAGCATTGGGACCAGGCGGCCGCCACCGCCCAGGCCAAGGCCGGACCGAAGCCCTCCGCCGGCAGGACCGGAACCCGGCCGCTGGCCGCGAGGGAAGGAGCGGGCAAAGGAATGACGACGCAGGCGTCCGCCAGCTTCAAGGGCTCCCTGGCCGCCGGCCTGCTGGCCGACAGGATGGCCGAATACGCCTCCTCCATGCAGTCGGACGCCAAGACGCTCGAGGACTACGTCCTGTCCGCGGCCCAGTCCGACCCGCACCGCATGCAGAGGATGCGCCTCCTGTTCAACGGACGCGCCCGGTTCGCGGATTCCATCAAGGAATTCTGCTCCTCCATCACCGACGCCCTGCGCGACGCCTCCGACGAGCGCGACGTGGCCGCCGCGACCCGCTGGGCCGCCGACATCCAGAAGCTCGGCCTCGCCGACGCGGCCATCGACGACCGGATCCGGGAGCTTTCGTCCAGGACGCACGAGCCCATCCGCATCGACGACCCCAAGAACAAGGACTTCTGGGGCTCGCCGAACGACATGCTCGCCGAGCTGTTCACCCTCATCGGCCAGCGCCTCGCGAACGAGTTCATCGAGCTCCGCGAGCAGCGCCGGGCCGCTGCGGTCGAGACCATCATCGTCAAGCACCTCGCCGCCCTGGAATCCTCCCTGCTGGAGCAGCAGGCGGCCATGCGCTCGGAAGCCGACCTGATCCGCAAGGAGAAGGAGCTCGATGCCGAGCTGTCGCGGGCCGAAGGCGTGGAGTCCGGAAACGCGGACAAGGAGGCGACGCCGTCCGCCACCGCCGTCGGAGCGGAAGCGATCGCCCGCAAGCCGGAATCCGCAGCGCGCGACGCCGGACGCGACCCCATCGAGGACGGCAAGACGAAGGAGCGCGAGCTCGATGCCGATCGCGCCGAGCTCATCGGACGCTTCGCCGCCGAAGCCGCCCGGCCGACCGGAGAGGATCCCTCTGCGGATCGCAGGGCCGCAGCGGCGGCATGGGCCATCCTCAGGGACGAGCGCACCCGCGCCATGGCGAAGGAGGCGGGCGTCGATGGCGCCGCACTGCGCGGGCACGCCGTGCGCTTCGCGCGCGATGTCGCCGCCGAGCGGGATCGCGCCCCATCCGACCACCTGCTCGCCGCCTACCTCGCCGCCGAACGCGAGATGAAGGCCATCCGCGACAGGGCCGGGGCGGAGAACCGCCCGCTGACCACCGAGGAATCCGCCCGCACCGATCATCTCATGTCCCAGGCCAGGGAATACGTCCGCGGCTTCGGGGTCGCCCGCGAGAAGGCCGGCGGCGACGGATGGGAAGTGGCGGCCCGCCGCAGGGCCGAGATCCACGGAGGCGATGTCGGAGAATCCCGCAAAGCGATCTACGACCTCATGGGAACGGCGCCGCGTCCCCGCGACATCTCCAAGGATGCCATGGACTCCACGGATCAGGCCTACGCCTCCGTGGTTCCGTCCCGCCTCGTCGACGCGGTGAGGGATGCCGAGATCTCCCGCGAGGCCGGAAACCGTGCACGCTCGGATGGAACGGGTCCATCCCCGAAGGTGATCGTCGCCCAGTACGACGCCCTCGAGCGCGAACAGAGCCGCTGGAGCGCCGTGGCGGAAGCCAACAAGGACACGGCCATCGGGCGCTGGGCGGGATGGAAGGCCGGCGCAATCGACAGGGAACTCGATGCGCGGGCCGCCCGCATGATCGAGGATCCCGATGTGAAGGCCTGGATGGATGCCCTGGGCAAGTCCGGCGCCCAATCCCGCAAGGGATTCACGGATCGGGTCGCCGAGCGCGCCGACCGGCACGAGACCAATGTCCGGGCCGAGCATGCCATACCCCCCGAGGAAAGGCTCTTCGTGGGCTGGCAGGTCCTCGACATGGCCAGGAAGGATGTCGAGGCCGCAGCCAGCGACCCATCGGCGCAGCATCGCCTCGATGCCTCCATGCGTGCGCAGCTCACCCTCGACCGGAAGGCGATCGACGAGCAGACGCGCCAGTTCGCCGCAGCCGCCATGCGATCCGACCATCTGATCGATCTCCTCGCCGACGCCCATGCCGGACTCGGCACCGAGAAGACCCAGGCTCTCCACGATCGCCTCCAAGCGGATGCCGCGGCCTTCGATGCCGACGGGACCAAGCGCGCCGAGGCGGATGTGTCCAGCATCCTCTCCCCGGACGCGACGGAAGCGCATAGGGGAAGGACGAGCCGGGACGCCTCCGAGAACATCTCGTCCCTCCTCACCCACGGAGAAGCGGCGCAAGGCGTCGCCGGGCATTTCAGCATCTCGTCCCGCGACGCCGAAGCCAGGGCGCGCGAGGCCTTCGCAGAGACGGCGCGCAAGGAGTCGGCTCCCCGCCGCTCCGCAGCGCCAGGCGGAGCCGGAGACGGACAGGCCGCGGAGCGCCCCGCCCTCGAAAGGACGCGCGAGCCGCCGAAGCCCGAGAAGGAGAAGAAGGAGCGCGAGGACCGGGAGAAGAAGGACGCCGGACGCGAACGCGCCCCCATCGCCAAGCAGCGCAGCCGCGAGGAGATCGAGGCCGAACGCGCCGCCGCGAGGAAGCGGGCGCGCATCGAGCGCGTGGCGGCCGAAACGGCCGCCCGTGATCTCCGCTCGGCCCGCACCACCTACGAGGGGCTGGAGGCCGCGACGACGATCGGAGGCCGTTCCCGCGCCAATCCGGCGGCCGCGATGCGGATCGGCATCAGCAGGGCCTTCGGCAAGATGCACAGCACGGCCATCGACGTCGGCAACGCGTGGTCCCAGCGGGAGCCCGGCCTGGCGAAGGCCATCCCCTCCTTCCTGGGCAACATCCGCGAGATCGGCCAGGAGAAGTCCCGCATCCATGTCCGGAGCATCGAAGGCCTCCTCCAGAAGATGTCCGACGGGAAGATGACCGCCGCCGACTGGAGGAACCTGCGGGCCTACGGCACCTCGCACGAGCTCGAGAACCAGCTTCTCCGGGGCGAGAAGGCCATGGGGCGCACGCCGCGCCTCGCCCCCTTCTGCCGCAGAGCGGCCAATCCCGAGCGCTGGGGAGGATGGATGGCGCAGCAGGCCCCTGAAATCCTCGCCGACATCAAGCTCGGCCATCTGCGCGGCATGACCGACCAGCGCGAGGCGGAATACCGGGCCGAGGGCGGGCATGCCCGCTCCGGCAAGAACTTCCCCGAAGGATACGTGCCGACCAAGGACGAGATCGCGAAGGTCCGGGCCTACGCTTCGGACCCGGCGGTCATGGCCCGCCTCATGGACGGCAGGAGCAAGCTCGAGGAGATCCGGGCGAAATACCCCGGCAAGTCCGACGAGGAGCTGGCCGCCATGCACTTCAAGAAGGGGCGGGACGCCCGGGCCGGGCTGGACGCCGAGAGGCTGTACCGGATGGTCGATGGCGTGCTGGACAAGGACGCCAGAGGCCTGCGCAGGGAGCCTGGGCAGGAGATGCACGAGCCCATGCGCGCCGGAAAGGAACGCCAGGAAGCGAAGGAAGCCCCGGAGAAGGGAACGCAAGGCAAGGGAACGGATCGGTCTTCGGGCGATGGCCGCTTCAGCAAGCCCCAGTATCCTTCGGGACCGGTTCCTCGCTACGGCGCCTTCATGCGCGAACGCACCGAACGCCAGAACGCCGCCCGGGAGATGGACGGCGGAGGAAGGGAAAGGGGGATGGAGAGGGAAAGGAGCCGATGAGATCAGCGGGCGCCGGGATCCACCAGGGTATAGCCGGCGCCCTTCTCGTTCCTGATCATCGCATGCCCATCCAGTCCTGCCTTCGTCAGGGCGTGACGGAGCCGGTTCATCTGGAAGGCCAGCTTCGAACCCGCTTCGGCCTGCCCCCAGACCTTCCGGCTCAGCTCCCGGCTGGACACGAGGCGCCCGCGGCGATGCATCAGCAGGACGAGGATGCGGCCCGGCAGATCCGACAGGGGCAGCCGCTCGTTTCCGACCATGAAGGAAGAATCGCTCGGATCGAAGAGAAGCCCGCCGACGTCCACCGTCCCGCCGGCCATTCCGGCGCCGCGCCTCATGATGGCCTCGGCCTGGGCCCGGATGCCGGCCCAGCTCGAAGCGCCCGGCAGAACCGCGTCCGCTCCCGCCGTCAGCAGCGGCTCTATGTCCGAGGAGCCGCCCAGAACGATGATCGGTCCCCCATACCCCAGCGAGCGCAGCTCCAAGGACAAGGACTCCCCCGTGCGGAAGCGGGAATCGCATTCCCCGACGATGACGGCCAGCGGCGTCTCGATGCCGAGCACCGCCTTCGCATCGAACTGGCGGGACGTCCAGCCTTCGGCCTGCCCCTCCGATTCCTCCTCGATGCGCGACGAGCGCGACGAGTCGTCGTCGATCAGATGGAACCCCATTCCTCGCCCTCCGCCTTCGGAACCGTCTGCAACCGAACGCCGACAAGGGCGCCCCATTCCTCTGAAATGGGATCGCGGAGAGTCCGAACGGCGGAATCGCGCAATCTCCGAAGAAATCGTGCATGAAGACTGAAGAATGCGGACGTGAAGTTGACGTCCTACGGTTGCGATACCATATGTATAGCAGGGACAGGCGACCTGGCCATCCCGCTCCGGAGCCCGCCAGGGCCGACCAACACCTTCGAACGCCCGGATCCCCCATCCGGGCGTTTTTCTTCGCCTCCTTCTCCCTTGCGCCAGCCATCCTGGCCGGCCCACGCCCATCGCGTCCCCTTGCCATGCAGGAGACGCGACGGACGAGGTCCGTCGAGCTTCCTCGCCGATCGGACCAGCCGGGCGGCGTTCCCTTGCGAAGGAGACGGAACATGGACGCATCGCACACCCGGATGCTTTTCTCGAAGGAAGGCATCCTGCCACCCGATCAGCGCTGGACGCTCCGTGGCATGCAGGGCGATTCCGCCCTGACGGTCAGGCGCCTCGCCGCCGCCATGGACGCCCTGGAAAGCGTGTCGGCCCGGGGATTCACCTCCGACCAGACCCTGATGTGGGCGCGCCGGGCCGCCGATCAGATCGATGCCCTGCGCACGGATGTCCGCATCCGCCAGGCGCTGGTGATGGACGCAGCCGGACACCGCGACGCGGCTCCGGGCTGGGAAGAGGTGAGGACCGCCTTCTCGTCCCTCGCCAAGGAGCCGGAAGCCCTGGGGCGCCGCCTGATGCGCTCCGATCGCATCGACGCCCGCGCCGGAATCTCCCGCGAGCCGTCGATCCTCGCGCAGGACATGGCCTCGTTCCCGTCTCCCGACAGGAGGGCGCGGATGAACCGGGCCGAACGCGAGGAGGCGATCCGCGCCGCCGAGGAGGAGGCCCGCCTGCTGCGGGAGATGTGGAAGCGCCGCCGCGCGGCGGACGAATCCTCCATGCATCTCGACCCCGCCTCCATGCGGACGGCCGAGCTGGAGGCGCTGCACGGCGTCCTGCGCTACGCCAGGACGTTCGAGCGCAGCATCCGCTTCATGGCGAATGTCCGCAGGCCGGTTCCCGCCAATCTGGGCGACCTGCACGGGAGCGGAGAGACCCAGCGCCCGGAACGCAGCGTCGAAGCCGAGCTCGCCCGGCTCCGCGCCGCGGACATCCCCTTCGCCAGGCGCTGGAAGAGCCATGGGGCCGCCGAGTTCGAGCGCATCCTGCGCATGGACAAGCCCACGCACGACGAGCACCTCAGGAGGGAGGCGAAGGCCCAGGATACGCGGTGGAACCGCTCCCGCGAGGAAGCGGCCCGCCCGGACCCCCAGCAGCCCCGCAGGGCCGAGCCGATCCGCCCCGAAGCCGCGCCTAGGGCGGAACGGCCCATCATCTCGCCCGGCAGCATAGGGATGATCAGATCGCCCTACCACTACCACGGCGCCGGGTGCCGGCATGTCCACGCCGCGATGAACGGCCTGGCGGTGGCGCGGGCGGCGACGGGCATCCTCCATTCGGTCCGCAAGACGGCCGAGATGATGCACGAGTAGGACCGGCATGGAAAAGGCCCGCTGTCTCCTCCGGGAGCGGCGGGCCTTCTTCCGTACGGCGCGGCTCAATTCAGCGTAAGGACCCCGAGCTGGTTTCCCGTCGAGGAATCCACGACGCTCCACGAACGCCCGCCGGCTGGCACCAGGCGGGGCGCCGCGGAGCCTACGGGCAGGTTCAGCACGCCCAGCCTGCGGCCCGTGCCCGCCTCGTTCACCGCCCATGAGCCGCCTCCGAGGGAGACGATGGAAGGCATCCCTCCGACCGTGCCGTTCATGCCTCCGTTCAGTCCGGTCCCCGACAGGGACGGATTCGAGCCGGCCGGCCCCAGGAAGGGCAGGGAACCGTTGTTCTGCAGCCCGCCGCCCTGGGGGCCGAGGAAGGGCGCGCTGCCGTTCATGCCCATCCCGTTGCCTCCGTTCGTCCCGTTGCCGATGATCTTCGGCAGGATCTGGATGGCCGCGCCGATGAGCGCCTGGGAATTGCCGTTGCCGCCGGATCCCATCTGGTTCGGCATCATGGGCATCATCGGCATGGAGGGCATGCCGCCCTGCCCCGACAGCGCGCCGAGCACGGATTGGAGATCGAGGGACTGGGCCTCGGACGAGGCCGGAGCCGCGAGAAGGCCCGCCGCCAGGGCAAGGCCGGAAACGATGCTGCGGAGATGACGTCGGTTCATGGTTGCCTCCCTGGCTTGCTCGACCGATATGGGTATTCCCGGGGCTGCGGCGGGGCAGGAGTGGGTGGAGAGACCTCCCCGCCGCACGCGACGGCCGCTCCGCCCCGGGAACCCCCCGAAGATGGGGAGGCCGTGTTAGGCGTTCCTTTGAAGCCATCAGGCATAGTGCATGAGCCCATGGGCATCGAGCCATGAATGGGCGTCCGCGGCGGTCGATGACAGGCCGATGTCGTGGGCGTGGATTCCCGCCAGCACCGCCAGATCGGCGCCGCCCGCGACGGCGTGCAGCCCGTCCGCCTGATCGGAGAACGAGACCTGCTGGCTGATGTAGCCATGGATCAGGAGCGCATCGCCGGCGGCCGCCGAGAAGTCGTGGATGGTCAGCTGATGCCCCTGTTCCAGAACGAAGAGATCCGCTGGCCCGGAAGCGGTTCCCGCCGCCGCGGAAGCATGTCCGGCATCGACGCCCGCCGCGACCGCCTGCGCGAGCTCCAGCGCGTTCGACGAGGACGGGATCACCTCGACGGCGACGGATTGGAGCACCGAGGAGCCCTGCTCGTCCCTCGCGATGAACGAGAAGCTGTCCGTGCCGGTGAAGCCCGCCGCGCCTTCGTAGAACCAGGAGCCATCCGTGAACACGACGGCGCGGCCTCCATGGGCGCTATCGACGGTCTCGCTCTGCCCGTGCAGGGGATCGAAGCCGGTGAAGGTCACCGGAGACGAGGAGGTGGCTTCGATCCGTCCGGTGCAGGAGCCGCCCTCCACGCACAGCCTGTCCAGCGTATCGAAGCGGGACGCGTCCGCGGTCCAGACGCCATCGGAGAACGAGACGCCGGAATGCGGATCGTGCGTGCGCCACGAATCCTGGATGAGGATCGGATCGATCGTGGCGATGTGGATGCTCTCCGTCGCCGTACCCCCCAGTCCCGTCGTCGCCCGCACGACCACATCGTAGCCGGACAGATCGACGGCATGGGTGCCGTTCCCGTTCGCCACCGTGATCCTGCCCGACGAGGAATCGATGGCGAAGAGCCCGCCTGCGCTGTCGTCCAGGGAATACGACACGGCTCCGAGATCGGGATCCGTCGCGCTCGCCTGACCGACACGGAACCCCCATGGCCATCCGAAGCCGTCGCCGTGAAGGAATCGGCTCCGGCGTAGCCGTTCGTGCCGGAATACGAATAGGAGCCATCCGCCGCGACCGAGACGCTGCCATGGGAAGGGCCGCTGGCCAGCGACCATGCCAGGGAATCGCCATCGGCGTCGGCGGCGCCCGAATCGGCCGTGAGGTCGCCCGTATGGGGAGTGCCGCTCGTCGCCGAGATGGAGAAGCCGGAGGCTGTCGGCGCGGCATCCGTCGTCGTGATCGTCGCCGTGTCGGCCACCGTGCCGCCCGCCCCGTCCGAAACCGTATAGCTCAGCGCGACAGGCCCCACGTAGCCGCCGGACGAATACGTCCAGCCGCCGCCGGAAGCGGAGATCGTCCCGTGGTCCGCCGTCGGCGTCCCGAGGATGGAAAGGGTCTGCCCGTCGATGTCGGATGCGTTGCCAAGCAGCGACGCGGAGGAGATGGAGAGCGTGGCATTGTGCCCCACGGAGCCGAGATCGACCGACCCGCTCACGGTCGGGGCATTGTCCTGCGCGGTCACCGTCACCGTGCGCGACGCCGAATTCCCGTAGGCGTCCGAGGCGATGGCCGTGAAGGAATCGGTCCCGACGAAGCCGGCATCCGGGGTGAAGGTGTAAGCGCCCGTCGCTTCATCCAGGGAGATCGAGCCATGGGCCAGCGCGGCCGTCTCCACACCCCCCGAAGTCGAATGCGCAGCCGACAGGCTCCATGATACGGCGTCGCCGCTGGACACCGACGCGGACAGGCTGCCGCCGATCGCCGCCTCGGCCGGCCCGGAACCCCCGGAAGCCGATGTCGAGATGGTCACCGCCCCCACGCTCACCGATACGTCCTCGGCGACGCTGCCGCCATGGCCGTCGGACACCAGCACGCGGAAGGAGTCGGTTCCGGCGTAGCCCGTCGAGGAATACGAATAGGAGCCGTCCGCCGCAAGCGAGACGCTGCCATGGGCCGGGCCATGCCCAGCCACCAGCGCATAGGACAGGGAATCGCCATCGGTGTCGGACCCGACCACGGCGCCGGTGATGACATGCCCCTCCAGTCCGCTTCCTCCGGTCGTGGATGCCGTCGGAGCCGTGTCCGACGAGACGAGCGTCGCGGTGGCCGCCGTCGAGCCCCCATGCCCATCCAGAACCGAATAGGACAAGGTGATCGTGCCGTCGAAGCCCTGCGGATCAAGAGACCAGGCGCCGGGCCCCGTCGAGAACAGCGATCCGTGATCGGCGGACAGCCCGGAGATCGACAGCGCATCGCCGTCCGCATCGGATGCCGGTCCAAGCAGCTGGGCCTGCGTGATGGCGACGGGAACCGCATGCGTCGTGCCGGAGAGGGAAGCCGCCCCGGAGACCGCAGGAGCGGCGTCGGTCTCATCCACGGTGATCGTCGTGTCATGGGTGCCGCCATGCCCGTCCGAAGCCCGCACGACGAAGGAATCGGTTTGCCCCCCGACCCATGCGCCGGATGGCGAATAGGCATAGGCGCCCGTCGCGGCGTCTATGGAGACGGTTCCGGACGAGCCCTGCGAGACGATGGAATAGGCCATCGCATCGGAGAACTGATCCGAGGCCTGAACCGTGCCCGTGATGTCGCCATGGCCGCTGCCGCCGGTGAGCGAGACCGAGAAGGAGGCCCCATCGCCGACCACGACGGAAGCCGTAGAGGAAGCCGTGCCGCCGTGGTGGTCCGAGGCTGCGAAGGAGACCGTGTCCGTGCCGGTGAAGGAGGTGTCCGTCTCCGTGTAGGTCCAGGTCCCATCGCCATTGACGACGACGGTGCCATGCGATGCGGAAGCCGTGATCGACAGGGAATCCCCATCGCCATCCGTTGCGGAGATCGTTCCGTTCGCCGTGCCGCCGCGCACCGTCGAGGTTCCGGCGGACGAAAGGACCGGCGCGTCGTTCGTTTCGAGGATGGAGATCGTGCGCTGGACGGTCAGTCCATGGCCATCGGACACCGAGATCACCGCGCTGTCCGCGTCCCCACCGGCCCAGGAGCCGGTCGGCGCGTAGGTCCAGGCGCCCGAGGAGGCATCCACCGACACCGTGCCGCTGGACGCCTGCGTGACGACGGCGTAGGCCATCGCATCCCCGGACGCATTGGTCCCGGACACGGAGCCGGAGACCGTCCCATGGCCGGTGCCGCCGGACGAGGAGAGGCTGATCGAATCGGCCGCCGCCGTCACCGACACCGTGCGCGCGACCGACTGGCCGAAGCCGTTGGAGACGAGAACCTGGAACGAGTCGGATCCCGCGTATCCGGCATCGGCCGCGAAGACGAACGTCCCATCGGCGGCCAAGACCACCGAGCCATGCGATGGGCCATGCCCGGACACCAGCGAATAGGACAGGGCCGCTCCGTCGGCCTCGGAGCCCACGACGGCGCCTGAGGCGGAATGGCCGGCGATCACCGACACCGGATCGGAAGTCGCCGTGGGCGCCTCGTGATCGACGACGAGGGAGACCTGCGCCGTCGAAGTCGCCGTCGCCGAGCCATCCTGCGCCGTGGCCACGACATCGAGCGTCGCGGATCCGGCCCAATGGACCGGCAGGAGGATGGATAGCCCGGCCAGATCGGCCGGGACAAGATGCCAGGCGCCGCCCGAAAGCGTCCCGGCCGAGAGGGTAGCGCCGACGGGAAGCCCGGAGATCACGACCGAGGAGATGGAATCTGCCGAGGAGACATTCAGCGGCAGGGACACCGCGCCTCCATCCTCGGTTCCATGCGCTCCAGCCGAGGAGATGGACGGTGCCTCGGCGGTCGGGGCGATGACCGCATGCACCGCGGCGACGGCGCTGAGGCCGTGCTGGTCAGACACCCGCACCTGGAAGTCGTCCGTACCGTTCCACGAGGCCGAGGATGCCGCATAGGAAACGACGCCCGCCGCATCGATGGAGACGGAGCCATGGGAAGGCCCATGTCCGGCGACGACGGCGTAGGACAGCGCATCTCCGTAGGAGTCGATCGCGGACAGCAAACCCGACGCGGACTGCCCCTCGTTCCCGCTCAGGGCCAGCGCCTGCACGGACAGACTGCCGAGGCTTTGCGGATCGACGGGAAGCGGTTCCGGTTCCAGCGATGGAGCCGGAGCAGGCTGGACGGGGGCTGGGGGGAGCGTCGGATGATAGGCGGGCGCTGGAGCCGGAAGAGCAGGCTCGACGGATGGAGCGGATGGAATGCCGACCGGGGCGGAATCCGTCGCCTCGCCCGCGCGAGGAGCGGCAGGGGCCATCGGTCCGGCATGCGGCTCCGGCTGCGTTGCCGGACGGGAGCCGGAAGAACCGCCCTGGAAGGCCGGATGGGCATCCGGAGCGGAGAAGAAGGGCTCGGACGAAGTCCCGGCCAAGGCCGGAGCCTTGTTCTCGGGTTCCGCACGCTGCGCCAGTGCATGAGCGGCCATCGCATTGGACGAAGGCATCGCCCCTTCCGGCAGGAAGCCGGCATCCGCGACGAGGATCGGCGCCGAAGCCGCCGACGAAGCCATGGAGGCCTTCGCATGCTCGATCGGCTCGACCGGCGCCTTCGCTTCCACGACGGATTCCGGCGCGGCCGAAGCGACGTAGGCCGCAACGGCCTGATCCATGCCCATGAACGCATCGGCCGGAATGCCTTCGCGGCGATCGCGATCCATCTCCTGCTCGGACATCGTCCCGTCTCCCGGCTGAGGCCTGCCATAACGGCGAGGCCATGCGGCGCCCAGAGCGCCATCCCATCAGAAGATGGGGCCGGACAGCGGCCCGCCTCTATGCCGCGATGCGGCCCTGACGCTTGTGCACGATGCGGTGCGGGCAGCCTGGAACGAGGACGTTCTGCTTCACGAAGGGCGAGAACGGGCCGAAATACTTCCCTTCCGGCAGCACGATCTCGATGAAGGGGGATTCCCGGGTCAGCACCTGCAGCACCTGGCGCCGGAGCATCTCCTGGGATACCGGCTTGGGCACCAGGCCATCGGCTCCGGCCCGCAGGACCCGCGTCACCGTATCGGTCTCGGTGTCCGAGGTCATCGCGACCATCGGCAGGAAGCGATCGATGCCATACTCGCCGGATCGCACCGTCCGGATGAAGGGCAGGCCTCCCAGCGGCTCCATCCGGAGATCCGTGATGATCAGGTCCGGCTTGTTCTCCGGCCCGCCACGCAGATGCTGGAGGGCGGCAGCGCCATCCCCCGCTTCGGCGATCTCGACATCGAGCACCGGGATGTTGCGCAGCATGCCGATGATGAGGCGGCGCATCACGGGCTCGTCATCGACGACGAGCACCTTCACCTGGGTGCGAGCCTTCATCCAGTCACGACCGATGCTCATGCCAAGTCTCCTCGTTGCGGCTCAGCGGCCTTCGTTCCAAATCGCCTTCTGGCCAAGCAGGGGGCCTGCTAGGAAGCCCAGAAGCGAGCGTTCGCCGTAGGTCTGGAACACCAGCACCTCGACCCCGCTGCTCAGCGGATAGGACGGACCTCCCGCCCTTCCGGGGAAGGAAGTGGGGCCGGAAGTGGGGCCGATGGAGGCTTCCACGGCGAAGGTGCGGCGCCCCGTCTGGTCCGCCTGGGAGTCCGGGGCGATCGACAGCAGGCGTCCTTCGATGCCCTCATGGCTGCCATCGTCCCCCGCCAGCACGATGCGGACCGGTCCGCCGACCTTCAGATGCCCTCGCTCGGAGGCGGCCACCCGGGCCTCGACCCGCAGCTCGCCTCCTTCCTCGACGATCTCGGCGAGCTGCTCGCCCGGCTTGACCGCAAGCCCGGGCCCCGCCGCAGCGAGGGTCTTGATGCGGCCGGACACCGGAGAACGCAGCACCGTGCGCCGATCCTGTTCGCGGGCCTTGCGGAGCTGCTGCTCGGCTTCATGGAAGCGGCCCCGGGCCTCCGCCAGATCCTTCGACGCAGCCTCCATCTGCGCGCTGCGCAGGACGGAGAGCTGAAGAGCGGCCGCCTTGGCATCCGATTCGCCCTTGGCGAGCCGTCCGCGCAAATCCTCGACCTGGCGGCGCTGATCGTCGGCGCGGTTCCTCGGGATCACGCCCATGGACGCGCCTTCCTCGAGACGGCGGAGAACGGACAGCCCCGCATCGAGCGACTGGCGGTAGGCCGCCAGCGGAGCCGTTTGGGCGGCCGTTTCGGCCTCCTTCGCGGCCAGCTCATCCCGGCGGCGGGAAGCCCGAAGCTCCCAGGCCGCACGGGCCGAGCGGGCGATGCCGTCGGGCAGGCCATCGAGCAGCGGTTCCTTGCCCGCCATCTCGGCTTCGAGGCGCAGCACATCGGCCCGCGCCGCATCCGACGCATAGGACAGCCTCTCGACATCGGCGGCCGGCAGCGAGGAATCCAGCTCGAGGATGGGCTGTCCGGCCTCGACGCGGTCCGAGGGGCGCACCAGCACCCGCGAGACCAGCCCGCCTTCGGCGGAGCCGACAGCCTGGACGCGGGACGGCGCGACGACGACCCCCTGAGCCGTGGCCGAAGCATCCCATGGCGTATGGTCGGCTGCGACGATTCCTCCCGCGAGGATGGCGGCCGAAGCGACCGAGAGGATCCAGCCGGCGCGGACGCGCTTCTCCTCGATGGCGATGAGCTCCGTGCCGATGCGTGCGATGGCGGTCATATCCGTCTCCCTGTCCGATCCGTTGTTCAAGCCGAAAGCTCGGCATCGAGGGCCTGCTTCGCCGGCATGGCGGCCGCCATGCGGGACATCGCCCCGATCGCCTGGATGACCGCGCCGACCGAGCGGGCCGCCAGGATGTTGGCGACGATGAGGTTCTGCGGGATGGCCAGCGCATCGCCGAGCAGCGGGCCGGAGGCGATGGCCGCGCCCAGCATCAGCGTCGAGAACAGCAGCCCGATGCCCCGATCCGTGCCGGCGGCCCGCTCCGCATGCATCCGCCGCGCATGGGCATCGACGGCCAGCGCCGCGGCTTCCGCTTCATCCTGGGCCTTGGCGAGGCGCCCCTCGGCCGCCACGAGATCGCGATTGAGGCGGCGCGAGCGGGCCGAAGCGAGCAGCAGCACCACGACCGCCAGCGCAACTACGGCGGAGCAGGCCGTGCCGGTGGCGGTACCGGCGACGACGAAGATCGGGGCCAGGAACAGGACGGCGAAGGGCAGATCCAGCAGCGCCGCCACGGATCCCGCCGAGAACGCGCCCGACACCATGCGGGCCACATTCATGCGGGCCGACCGCTGGGCAGGAGAGCCAGCCGCGCAGGCCCGCAGCAGGGCGATGTCGCCTTCCGGCCCGGAAGCGAAGGCCAGGGCCAGCAGCGCCTGACGCAGATCCGAGAGCAGGAAGCGGAACAGGCCGAAGGCGAGCAGGAAGCCGGTAAGCACCAGGATCCCCGAAGCGTAGCCCGCTTCGCCGAACCGCTTGAACGCCAGCGACACATAGGCCGCACCCGCCAGATCCAGCATCCACATGATGGCCGTGGCGAAGATGGACTTCCCGAACGTTCCCGGGCTTCCCGCCAGCCTTCCCCAGATCTCGCCGAACATGCACCCCTCCCCATCCCGTGCCGGGCCATGTCGCCCGTGGTGGAGGAAATGGGGCGGCGGAGATCGGATCGGACGGCCGATCTAACGATCGTCAAAGACACGCGACCCAACTCCCCGTCGACGCAACGACAGGGGAGGGCCGCAAGCATGCCCGATCGACTCGCCGCCCTCGACGAAAGGAACCGCCAGGCCCTCGCGCGGTCGCTCGGGCTCGAAATGCTCGACTTCCACCTGCAGGCCAAGGTCCGCATCGGAGACGCCCGCCTCGACTCCTTCGAGCTGCTTCTGCGCGGCTCCGATTCCTCCGGCCTTGTCGGACCGATGAGCATCATCGACAGGGTGAAGGAGCGGGAGGCCGGGACACGGCTCGATTTCGCCGAGATCATGACATGCCGTGCCCTGGTCATCTCCAGGGAGCTCCGCATGAGGAGGCAGCCGGTACCAGTCGCCATCAACATCGATGAGACCGACCTGATCATCGAGGACCTCCCCGAAGCCATGCTCCGGCTCATCGAGGAGAGGGCGCCGGACGAGAGGGCGATCGAACTGGAAATCACGGAGCGCGACCGCATCGGCGATCCCCATCGCATCGCGGCCATCCTCGCTCCCTTCGCCGAGAAGGGCATCCGCATGGCGCTGGACGATGCAGGCTTCGGGGAAAGCTACGAAGGAGGCGGGGAGGATCTCCGCCGCATCCATGCCCTGCCGGTCCAGAGCATCAAGCTCGATCGCGGCGTCCTCTTCGGCGACGATCACTCCTCCTCGAAGAAGAAGGCCGGACGGGCCTTCAGGCATGCCAGGCACATCGCCCGCCAATACGGAATCGAGCACATCGTGGCCGAAGGCATCGAGACCGAGACCCACCTCGCCTGGTGCCGCGAGCATGGCATCCCCATTGCCCAGGGCTACCGCTTCCACAAGCCCGAGGCCCTGGACGCCGCTCTGGTCAGGTTCGGCTGATCCTCGGACGGCGGAAAGCCCAAAGCGCACCGTCGATCAGGGCGCAGGCCGCCGGCACGGCGATCCAGCAGGCCAGCACCTGCATCCATCCCGCCTGCAGAAGCGCCCAGGACGCCGCCGCCCAGCCTGCGAAGCCGAGCAGCGCGAGGCCGCCGATCCGCACGATGGCGAACGCCGCGGCCAGAACGCCCGCCATGGCCAACGCGTCTCCCGGTTCCATGCCGACCTCCACTTCGGTTCCCGGAGAACATGTGTCCCGATCGACCCCTTCCCGGCCCCATCTCCCCTTTGGAGAGACCGACCCGCCGGACGACGGCCCGGCACCGAAGAGAAGGAAACCGCGCATGACATATCTCCACGCCGTCGATCTGGACTGGGAAGAGTTCCCGCTGCCCGGAGCCGTTCCGCCCTCGCCGAGGAACAGGGACCGCATCCGCACGCTCGCGCGGGCCGTCAGGGATCTTCCCGAGGATTCGGAAATCGGCGCCATCGTCGATGCCTGCTTCGACCTCGCCAAGGCGCTCGACGAGGATGGAGCCGATGCCGCCGCCATGAGCTTCGGCGAGGGGATGGCTCCCGGCATCCGAGACAAGGCGATCCCGATCCTGTCGCGCGCGCTGGAAGGCCACGGCATCATGCCCCTCCAGCCCATCATGACGCCGAACGGCATCGCGCTCGAAGAGGACGCCGCCGCCCGTGGATTCCTGATCATCCTCGCGGAAACCGATCCCAAGGCCCGATGCGCCCTCTGGCGGATGCGCTGGACCGACGCGAAGCTGGATGCGGCGGACGCCCGGGCGAAGCGCGGACTTCCCACCCCGGCGAAGGGCAGGCCGGAAGCCGATGAGGATCTCGCGGATCTCGCGGCCGACATCCTGAACGATCGGGCCGTCGATGCCATCCTCCGGCACCACGAGCCGGCCCTGCACGCCGAGCTGGCGACCATCGGGCGCCCGTGCATCACCAACGAAAGGCCCTGGATCCGCAAGCTCGGACGCCTGCGGCTCCCCTGATGCCCTACCTGGATACCGCCTCTCCTCCCCCTTCGTCGCCGCGCCGCCGATTGCGAGGGGGGAGAGGGGGGTAGGACGATCCGGCTTCCAGGATGTTCCTCGCCGCAGGCCGGATGTAGCGGCCGCTTTCCGGACGCTGGACATCGAGCAGGGCGTCCGAAGCCGCCGGCGCCGGGCCGCCATCCGCTCCATCGGAACCGCCGGAGGGCGCGAAGCGGCGGAGCCAGGCGATCGTCCCGTCCCGATCCGCCAGCATGGCCTCCAGCGCCTCGATCCGATCCTGCAGCATGGCCGCCGCGGCCCTGTCCGACTCGCGCGCGGCCCTCGCCGTCTCCAGCTGATCCTCCGCGGCTTCCCTGGACGCCTTCTCCTCCAAGGCCCGCCTCGCGGCGTCCCTGCGGTTGGCGCGTTCGCCGTCCCATTTGGCCTCGGCGTCCTCGCGGAGCCGCTTCTCGTTCTCCCAGCGGCTGGCCGCCTCCGCACCGGTCCGCTCGATCTCCTCGACCCGGGCCGAAAGGGCCTGGACGGAATCGCGGCTCGCCGCCAGCTCCGTCTCCACCGCCGAACGCGCGGCGGACTGACGCGCCGCCTGCTGCATCAGAGCCTCGACGCGTTCGCGCAGGGAGGCGTTCTCCACGGTCGCCGGAACACCGGCCGCGAGAGCGTCGGCCGCCATCTGGCGATACCGCTTGATCTGGCGGACGGCGGCCAGCGGAAGACGGCGCGAAACCTTCGTGTTGTCGCGATGCGCGAAGCCGCAAGGGGCCGACACCTCCAGCCAGAACGCGTACTGCAGCTCCTTTCCGGCCCGGACGAACGCCTGATTGCCGATGCGGCCCGGAATGCCGCGACCGCTGGCCGCCCTCTTCGCCCGGTAGCACGGATGCAGCTCCACCGAAGGGTCCTTGGAGAAGCCCTGGTAGTGCCGGTGCAGGTATTCCTCGTCCCGGTGCTCATAGACCGACCGGAGATCCTCGCCGAGCAGACGGCCCATGAACCCATCCGCAAGGCCGAAGTAGATGCCGGCCAGCTCGGAATCCGCCGCCGTCATCGCGGCGATCGGCACCGGATAGGAGACGACGGCGGAGAAGAGGCGAGTCATCGTCGAATCAGGGCGGCGGAGATGGCGCTTGCCCTTCGCGAAGCCCTGGCCCTCGATCTCGATCGGCGTCGCATACCACGCGTCCAGCTCCTTCTCGAGCTCGTCCGCCGTCATCCCGAAGACATGGATCGGCGCCGCGGGCGCATCGACATGGGGGAAGAAGCCCGGACGACGGGCCATCTCTCCGAGGATGTCGGAATAGGTCCTCGGAGGGTTCTTCCGCTTGACCGATCCCTTCGAGGCCTTCAAGGCCGTCCGGAGCGCATGCAGGAAGCCATAATCCTCCTTCCCCTCTCCGGTGCCCCAGCCGATGCCCTTCATCGCGTCGCCCATCGCCGCCTCCATCCTTCGTCCGCTCATTCCTGCGGCTCCACGCCACGCTCGAGATCCCGCTGGATCCTCGTGGTGATGTCCTCGCCCCGCGCGTCGCGCACATGCGGCCCGGCCGGATCGAGGATGATCGGCGCATGGGTTCCGCGGTCCGTCCGCCCATAGGGCGAATCGTTCGTCTTCTCGACATGGAAATGCACGGCGTCGTCGTTGATGTCGCGCTCCATGACCAGCAGCAGCGAGGAGCTCTGCCGCAGGGCGACCGCCGTGCGCTTGTCGTCCTGCGCCGCCGCGAGGATGGCCAGATCCTCCTCCTTGGCGATGTCGCGCAGGGCCCGGCCCACGCCGAACCAGAAGGTCTCCTCGCGGATGCCCTTCTCCATGCCGCCGATGCACTGGACGTAATCGAGGATCACCACCTGGATGCCGTAGCGGTGCTTCGCCCGCAGGATCTCCCGGTGCAGCGTATCGACCGTCGGATTGCGCAGCTCGAGATACACCACGTTGTCGGGCACCTGCTCGACATAGGCGTCGCGGTTGGCCCGCATCATGGCGAAGCCCTCGTGGGACTCGTCGAAGGTCCAGGCCATGCGGAGGTTCATGCGCCGCGCGACCATGCGCATCTCGAGCTCTTCCGCCGTGCTTTCCAGCGTGATGTAGAGGGTCTTCACGCCCTGAAGGTTGATGTTGTCCGAGACGGTGGCCAGCAGAGCCGACTTGCCGAGGCCGTAGGACGATTCGATGACCACGAAGGTCCTGGGGCGGATACCGCCGAGGATGAGCTTGTCGAGCTCGACGATTCCCGTGGTGATCGCCGCTCCGCAGGCCAGCCGCTCATCGATCGCCGTCGCGGCCACCTCCCGCTTGGTCCGCATCAGGCCGGTGCCGCCCTGGGCCATGCCGGCGCGCAGCCTGCGGAAGCAGGTCGACATGGCCTCCTCGGGAGCGCATTCCTCGTTCGAAGCGGCGGCGATGAGCTCCAGCGCCGCCGAGATGGCCTCGCGGCGGTTCGCCGCCGAACGCAGGGAACCGATGGCTTCGGCCATGCAGGAGGCCGAGCCTTCGCCGCGCGAGGCCAGATCGCCGAGGAAGGCCGATCCGCCGAAGGCCTCGAGGGCATCGCGGCCCAGCTCGAAGCCGACCACCTGCGGCGACGGATCCCGGCCCTTCATCACCACCGAGAGGGCGGCGGAATAGAGCCGGCGCAGGACGCCATCCGAGAAGCAGGTCTCGTCGAGCGCGAGCACATGCTTCTTCGCCTCGCTGGCGGATGAGGACAGCAGGCCGCCGAGAACGAACGCCTCGAGATCGGTGTCGGACGGCATCGGGACATTCAGCAGCGCCGACGAAGGCGCGCGGCCCGGCAGGGAACGGACGGAAGCAGCGGTGCGCATGGTCATGATGCCCTCCTCAGACCGCGAACTTGTAATGGCTGTTGGCGAGATCGGCATTGCGCTGGATGGCCGCCGCCATGCCCGCCGTGACGCCCATCTCCTCGGCCGTGGTCACCATCCTGGCGGTGGTCGCGGGCAATGAGCGGAGCCTGCGGACCGAGGCCTGCGGCGAAGCGGCCGGCGCTCCGACCCCCATGAGCTTGTCCGCGTAGGCCGCGGCTTCCTCGGGCTTCTTCAGCGCCCATTCGATGAAGGACAGCGGATTCTCGAGCGGGATCTCCTCCGCGTCCCGCAGGCGCATGACCTCGATCGCCGCCTCGACATCCTTCATGCCGAAGCCGCAGGCCGGCGACAGCAGGTGGTAGAGGCGCCGGAGCGCCACCCCCTTGTCGGTGCGGTGCTCTTCATGGAGCAGGGCGGCCGTGTCCTCGACGAAGATCCTCTTCTCCGGATCGACCGGAGGCTTGGCCTGGCCCTTCCGCTTCCTCTTCGGGGCCGCTTCCTCGGCCGCAGCGGGAATGGACACCTCCGGCATGGGCTTCGCGGCCATGCCGGAAAGCTCGTCCAGGCCGAACAGGTTCTGCTGCTGCGGGGCAACCTGCTTCACGACGGAGCGGCGCGGCGCGACCACGGGAGGCGCCGGCGGGACGACGCGGGGGATTTCGCCGACGCCGTTGATGGCCGCCTGGGCGAACGCCTCGTCCGGATCCAGCGGCGCCGCCGCAGCCACGGGAACCGCGGGGGCTGGGGGCCGGGGGGTCTCGGCGATCGAGGCGAAGAACGGATCAACCGCCGCCTTCCCCGCATCCTGCCCGATGACGAAGCAGGGAGGAGAAGCCAGACGGATGACGGCCCGGCGGCCGGAGGACGCCAGGGAGATCCAGCCCGCTTCGGACAGCCGGGCGAGGAAGCGGCGGACCGTCGTCTCGGGACGGCGCCAGTCGTCGGCCAGTTCCCGCTGGGACACGACGACGGCCCCATCCGGGGAGAGGACCAGACGGGCATGCAGGTCGAGCCACCCGAGGAGGTGATGGTCCTCCTTCAAGGGCAGGGCGGCGCGGAGCGCGCGCACGTCGAGCGTCGGAACGATTGCCATGATGGCCTCCAGAAGCCTTGCCAGGTGCGGGGCGTTCGCCCTCTTCATCGTGGAGGCTGGGGTTGCTCCGCCATGCCTCGATCAGGATATGGAGCGATCCCGGGAATCCGGCAAGCTCCTATAAGCCGCTCTGATCGAAATTCCCGGAAAGCCGCTCCACTGCTGCGATCATGCGCCCGGATGCAAGCGGCTGCCGCATCCGAACCCGACGACTCCTTCCGGACCCAGATTCTCCGTGCCGGGCAATCGTGCCGGCTCGGGCCAATGCCCGCACACGGAGGACCCCGCATGAAGAAGTTCACCGCCATCGCGGCCGCGCTCGCGCTGTCCGCTTCCCTCTCTGCCTGCGCCGGAATGCCGGGCGCCAACGGCCAGGGCGGATTCCAGCTCGACAAGCAGACCATCGGCACCGGCATCGGCGCCGCCCTCGGAGGGCTGGGAGGCTCGATGTTCGGCGGCGGCAACGGCAAGCTCATCGGCACGGCCGCCGGCGTCGCCATCGGCGGCTATCTCGGCAATCAGATCGGCGCCTCGCTCGATCGCGCCGACAAGGCCTACGCCGATCGCTCGCTGTCCCAGCTCCAGCCCGGACAGTCGAACAGCTGGCAGTCCAGCACCGGCAGCAGGATGACCTTCGTCGCCGGCCCGCAGGTGCAGACGCCGCAGAACGCGCCGCAGAACTCCGTCTGCCGCACCTACCAGCTCCAGACCTTCGAGGCCAAGGGCGGCGGCACCCAGAGCCAAGGAACGGCCTGCACCGCCGACAACGGCTCGACCTGGAACTTCTGAAAAGGACTTGCCGTCGAGTCCGGAGAGCGGGATCCCTCGGGGTCCCGCTTCTTCTTTGCGCAGGCGGTACGCGCGTGCGCGCGAGGATTCCCTCGGGCTTGGGGCATGGCACGACAAAAGCCGGCCCCCGAAGGAGCCGGCTCGCCGCATCGATTCCGGGATTGCGCTTGGCCGGCCCTAGGCCCCGACCGCCTCGCCTGACCGCGCACGCATGCGCTTGAGCGCCAGGCTGACCCCGGCATCCGTCATGCCGACCACCTGGGCAATCGAGGCTTGCGAGAAGCCAAGGCCTTTCAGGCCGTGGATGGCCTCGTCGCGCGCTGCGCGCCGCTGCCTCATGACATCGCCGACCGCGCGATGGACCGTCCCCTGCGATACCTGGAACTCTTCCGCAATCTCGGCCACGGCAGCGCCCCTGGCGAAAGCCGCCCGCATGCGGGCATGCCTCTCCTGCGGCTTCGCGTAAGGGCCACGGCGCCGAACCTCCTTCCCCGCTTCCGCCTTCGCCTCCTCGGACCCCAGTACCCGCCGAACGGTCGCCTTCGTCGCCTCAGCCAGCGCCCTCGTCCTGGAACCCATCCATCCGCTCGAAATCCCCATCGTCGTCTCCTGTCCATCTGAGCCGCACCAGCGCGGTCCATCGCCCGCGCCTGGTCGGCGCCTCCTCCCTTTCCCTGTCTCAAGCCAGGAGCGGCAGGACCTTCCTCCGCATGCCGTCGAGCGCCTCCGCAGCCGGAGCGCAGCCGTGCATCGCATGCGTCAGCGCAAGGACCAGTCGCTCGGCCGCCTGCCCGGGCTGTTCCCGGATGGACGGCACATTCCAGAAGACGCACTCGACCGAGATGGCGCTGCTCTCCACGATGGACAGCATCATCAGCTCGTCGGCGGCGCTCGGCATCTTCGTCACATCGACGAGGCTGGAATATCCGTCGGTGACGGCGGCGACCATGACGCGCTCGACCACGCTCCACGCCGCGTCGAACGCCGGGAGAATGGCTTCGTCATCGGTCCATCCACCGTTCCGGACGAATTCGCCGAACTCCCGGACCGCCGCCGCCGCGCCGCTCGCCACCAGAACCGGATGCTCGCAGGCGTCAAGAACGATGCGGCACTGCTTGGCCGTCTCGGCCATGCCTTCGGCGGCCTCGAACAGGTCGGCGTTTTCCTGATTCTCCACGGCGGCCTTCAGCAGCAGCATGCCGGCCATCAGCCTCGAGGCGACGGAGACGAATTCCGCAATCCGAATCGGACTGACGGCAATGGAGCCATCGAGCATGGCTTTTCCTTCCGTCCATGCCGCATCGGAGCGGCCCGCCCACCGCGTCCTGACGGCGCCTTCCCTTACGGCTCCATCGGCGAACGCGGCACGCATGCGGGCACGCCTCTCCTGCTCCTTGGAACCCACCAAGCCGTTCGAAATCCTCATCGTCGTCTCCATCCATCCATGCCGCACCAGCGCGGCCCGCCATCCGCGCTCGGTCGGCGCTTCCCTTCCTGATCGCCGGCTTCAGCCGAGCAGCTCGGCGTAGAACTCCCCAACGCGCAGCAGCTCGGCGGCGCTCGCATCGGACCGAAGGCAATTCGCCCGCGCCGAGACGATGAGCAGGTTCCCCGGCACGTAGCCCTTCGACGGGTCCAGCCGGTCCAGCGTAGCCGAGTCATGGCCATGCCCCTGCGAACCCAGCGAACGCCGGAAGCGCATCCCCAGCACCGGACAGCGTCCATCCGCCGGCCAGATGCGGGCGACGTCCTCGACCGTCAGGGAGAAGGGGATGCCCTTCGCCTGAGCCCTGGCCCTGGCGTTCGCCACGAGGCTGCGCAGATGATGCTCGTCTCCCGGCTCGGAATGGCTCGGCGCACGGCACTCGCAGCAGCCGTTGCCCTTGACGTAGCGCCAGCCGACATGGCCGTGCGGGCAAGGCAGCAAGGAGAACCACCGCTTCATCCGCCGACGCTTCGCCTTCTCCGGCGAGAATTCGGCGGCCAGCAGCTCCTCGGCGGAAACCCAGCACGGCGCCGCGCCGCCGCCTGCCCCCGCTGGCGGAGACATCTCGAGAGGAACGAGGCCATGGCTGCGGAACGCCTCGTGCAGGGCGGATTCCGAGGCCGGCATGAAAGGCTTGGCGATCCGGCCGCCCCGGACCTCCGCGAACGAGCCGAGAAGGGCATGGAAGAGCGGACCGGGTTCCGACGCGGCAGCCCGGGCACGGCAAAGACCATCCGGACCCTCGACGGCGAAGCCGACGCAGCAGCCCTCCTTTCCGGCGCGTCCGGCATGCCGGATGAAGACCTCCAGCCCGTCGATTCGGAAGTCGGGCGCGCCTGGCTTCGCGGGATGCGCGGCGGAACCCATCACGGCATCCTCCGGGAGGTCCGCTGGATGTCGATGCGCTGGAGCAAATCAACGACGCGGCGCAGGCCTCCTTCCGGGAGGCGAACCGTCCAGAAGCCATCGGCCAGCAGATAGGCATGAAGCCCCGGACGACGCGCCCAGAAGGCCTCGGCGCCATCGAGGACGATTGGCGGAACCGGAGGCGAAACCCGAATCGTCCTCAGAACCTCCGGCCCCTCCTCCCGGATGCCGAGGCGCTCCATGGCTCCGCCGGACACAAGGAGCAGCGCCTGGGGCGCACGGCGCCAATGCAGGGCCAGCCGCCTCCCGGCGAGGGCCACGCCCCCATCGCTGCGGCATCCTGCGGCCAGCACCGTTCCGTCGGCGCGCTCGACGCCGATGAGGCAGGATTCGTTCATGGACCCCTCCATCATGCCGCTGCGGCGAGCGATGCCGGCTCGAACACCGCGAAGAGCTCGGGCGCCAGGAAACGATTGCCGCCGTTGCAGGAAATCGAGCGGCGCACCTGCACCGTCTCGAAGCGCACGCCCGGCCAAGCCGCCATGCATCGCTCGCGGACCGCAGGAAGGTCATGCTCGCTCAGGACGACCCGGATGCCCCGGGCGGCCGCATCGGCGCACAGCGCCACCAGGCGGTCATGCTCGGCCGGACCGAACGGGCTCGAATACCCGGTGAAGCGGGACGTCGCGCTCAGCGGGGAATAGGGCGGGTCGCAATAGACGGCATCGCCCTGACGGAGAGCGGCGAAGGTCGCCTCGAAGCCCTGGTGCCGGATATCGGCTCCCGCCGCCTTCGCGGCGAAGGCCCGGAGGGATTCCTCGGGAATCTCCGGCGAGGCTGGCCGCCCGAACGCCGCATTGAAGGCCCCGCTCCCGCTCCGCCGCCAGAGCCCGTTGAAGCAGTGGCGGTTCAGGTAGAGCATCAGCGCGGCCCGCTCAGCCGGAGACTGGCCACCGGCATTGAATTCCGCGCGCAGCCGCCGATAGGCTTCCTCGTCGTTGCACGCCGGCGTGAACAATGCCCGCGCCTCGGCGAGAACGGCTTCCGCGTCCTGCTGGACCGCCCGGTGCAGTCCGATGACATCGGGGTCGGCATCGCCCAAGAGAGCGGATGCGAAGGGCAGGTTCAGGAAGACCGCCCCCGAGCCCACGAAGGGTTCGACCAGACGCGTTCCGCCGCCCAGCAGCGATTCGACGCGCTTCGCCAACCGAGCCTTGCCGCCCGGCCATTTCAGATAGGATTTCATTGAGACGCTCCACGCGCGCCTCCAAGCCAGGCCCAGGACCCAGCCGTCCCTACGACGGGACCTGCGCGCTCGCCAAGACGCGCGCCGGTCCTCGGCGCTCAGCGGTCCGGATCCTCGGACCGCTTCTTTCCTCTTCAGGACTCGCTGCGGAGGAGTTCGCTCAAATCGGAAGGTCCAGGGAAGGAACCATGCTCCTCAAAGCACTTCGTCAATCCCATCACGAGCCCGGAGGCGTCCCGCTCGATGATGAAGCCCCGCCAGTAGGAATCCGTCCGATTCCTGGTCCCGATGACGAGCATCTCGCCATTCTTGAGGATGTTCCTGCCATTGAGGTAGAACGCCGCCTCGAGCGTGCCGAGGATGGAATACTGCCGAACCTGATTCGCCTTGAATTGCCATCTGAGAGCCTGCAGAGACGCAGCCATATGGCTCGAATACGAGGCCAGCTCATGCATCAAGTAGAGGTCCTGGCCATCCGAACGGCCAATCGCGTGGAAGACGAGCGCGAAGTCCTGGACCCTATCCTCCGGTTCGCGGGATTCGGCGATGCCGCGGGCCAAGACTTCGAGGCCATCCGTAAAGGCCACCAAGTCCGCGATGCCGCTCTTCCTGCTCTTCGCTTGTCCCATGACGCTTCATCCTTCAGTCCAATGCCGAGCGGTCCGCGCTCTCGTTCCACGGAGCGCGGACCCTTCGGCCTGCTTCCTCTTCCTCGTCAGGCGAGATCCGCCGGCATGCCGTGCCGCACGACGCCGCGAATCCTGGGCGGATACTCGCAGTCGGTCTTCGGGAAACGTCCGGCGCCCTGCTTCACGAAGACCGGCACGCCGCGCTCGTCGCAGGCATCGACGATGTCCTCGACCCAGGCCCAGTCCAGAGGTCGCCAGCCAGCGCCCGACTCCCCGGCAATCACGACCCAGTCCAAGGTGCCGTCGGCCAGCCAGGGGCGGATATCGACGCGCTCAAGGAGCGGCTCCATCGAGACCCAGCGCCGGCCCGGCGCCTCGACGCGGCGGAGGTCGTCCAGCCGCTTCAGCGAGGCCCGGCACCCGACGGTCACCCCGGCCCAGATGCGAGCGTCGAAGGCGATGCGCTGCGACACCTCGGCCATGCGGTCCGAGCGCTTCGTCAGCACGAAGAACCGGGCTTCCGGATGCGGATTGGCCGCCATCGCCGCGAACATCCGCTCGACGAATTCGTCCGGAACCCCGCGATGGAACGTGTCGCTCATCGAGTTGACGAACAGCCCCCGCACGCGGCTCCTGCGGATCTCGTCGATGGCCTCAGGAACCAGGCCGATGCGGCCGGTCCAATCGCCGTTGGCCACGACGCCCTCGTAGCCCCGGGAGCCGATTCCCTGATGCCGCGCCGCCCAGCCGACCGCGTAGCATATCCGGCACTCGGGGCCGTATTTCTCGCATCCCTTGACCGGCGAGACCGTGCCCTTCGCCCAGGCGATGCCCGTGCTCTGTCCCATGCTCTCCCTCCCTATCCGATTCAGGCGGCGATGCCGCGCGCTTCCCCGATGCGTGCTCGGGATTCCGCCGTCCACATCCAGCCGATGGCGTCGAGCTTCTCCAGCTGGGCGTCCCAGTCCTCTTCCAAGTCCTCGGCCAGCTCCTTCGCCATCGGCATGGACCAGCGGCCCGCCGCGACATCGGCGAAGATGTCGAGCGCAGTGAAGCCGTCGATGGCCTCGCGCAGGCGCCCGAACGGAATCCTCGCGATGAGCCGGATGGGCGGGTCCTCCATCTCCTCGCCGTACCAGACCATCGGTCCGGCCCGGAAAGCTTCGGCGAACCGCCCCTCGCCATGGAAATCGACCGCGCGACCGCGATGCACCTCGAGCACTCCCTCGTCGAGGTCCGCAATCCAGCCCCATTCGCATTCCGGATTCGCCGCATAGCCGCCGGCATCGATGTACCATCCCGCCCGCAGCATGCCCGGCAAGCCGTGCGCCGAGACGAAGCCTGCCATGCACAGGAACGGCGAATAGCCCTCGACCTCGATACGTCCGTCATGCACCAGTCCGGCCAACGCTAGGCTCCTCACCATGGCTTCTGGCATCGGCTGATAGGCGTCGTCATTCCACGGCACCGGCGCCATGGCATCCGCCAAGCCGCGCAAGCGTGGGACGCCACCGGACGCCATGGCGTCGGCCAGGAATCCGGCGAACCGCACGCCAAGCCTGCACGGATGCGAATCAAGCATGCTGAACGACGCCTTGAGCGTGCCGTTCGAGACGACGCCCACGATTCCCTTGGTGCCCATCCTGCTTCTCCTTCCGTGCCGAGCGGCTCGCGCTCTCGGCCCCCGAGCGCGGGCCCTTCGGCCCCTCCCTTCCGGATCCCTTTTCCGGCGCCCGGCCGGATCGGCCGGCATCGAACGCCAGGGCGACTTGCTCAGTACGGATGCTGCGCCTTTTTGAGCCGGTACTGTTCGACGGCTTCGGCGAGGGGAACCGGAGGCTCGTCCGCGTGGAAGAACACCCAACGGCCGTCCACCAGCAGGTAGCCGTACCCCTCGACATGGAACGCCTCCGCGTTCTCGTAGCGCTGCGCCGCGCACCCTTCTTCGCCCCTGTCGCGGCCGTAGGCCAGGCACCAATTCCGTACGCGTTCGAACTCCGCCGCAGTCGAGTGCCGGCCCTCGAAGCAATGCTTCTCGCCGATTTCGGACCCGAGCTCGCTCAGGTCCCCCAGGCCAAGCAGCCGGCCGACCTTCTCCGGGTCATTCCAATGCTCGTGCAGCAAGGCGCCGACATGCCAGAGGCCGCCGTCAAAATGGCAGTAGATGGCCTCGATGCTGCCGTCCTCGTTCTGGCGCCCAATCATGCTCCGGCTGCCCATCGCGTCGTCCTCCATTCCGTGCCGAGCGGCTCGCGCTCTCGGCCCCCGAGCGCGGGCCCTTCGGCCTCCCTCCTCCCTTCCCTTCGTCCCATTCAGCGGATCCCGGCCGTCGGCGGCGGCGACGCGCGCCCGGCACGGCGCGGCAGCAGCTCCGACGATCTCCGGACGTTCCGTCCTGCATGGATTGCTGGGAACGGACCGCCTCCTCGCTTTTTCCTTTTCCGGAGTCGGTCCTAGCTCCAGGGGGTCCGGCTTCCGTTTCCGTTTCCTTTTTTGATAAGCATCTCTAGTAGGGGGGATTCCGGAAAGGGGATTCCGGAAGGGGTTTCCGGAAGCGTTTCGGCTTGGCTTCCGGCTTCCGCCATGCGATACCGGAAGCGAACGGATTCCGGAAGCCGACATGACGAAAACCGAAGCCGCCTGGGGGCGCTACGACCCCTCCCGCGTCGAGCCCCCGACCTGGCTGGTCGAGGATCTGCTGCCAGAACGCGCCACGGCCTGCCTATACGGGGCGCCCAACCTGGGAAAATCGTTCGTCGCGATCGACTGGGCGCTGGCCATCGCCACCGGACGGCCTGCCCTGGCCGGGCACAAGCGCTCGCGGATCGACGTCGGACGCGCGAAGGCCGCCGGCAAGGTGGTCCTGTTCCCGGCCGAAGGCGTGTTCGGCCTCAACCGCCGCATCAGCGGCTGGCTCCAGCACAACGGCATCCCGACTCAGGAGGGCGAGGAGATCCTGCGCGATCGCCTCTTCATGCCGCCGGGCGAATGCCGCTTCGACCATCCTGGCGACTTCGAGGCGCTGATGCGCGGCATCGAGCGCGAGTGCAAGGACCTCGACCTGCTGATCCTCGACCCGCTGGCCAGCTTCATGAGCGGCGACGAGAACGCGACGCAGGACATGCAGCTCATCGTCAATGCCATGCGCCGCTGCGTCGATCGCTTCGGCTGCTCCGTCCTCGTCGTCCACCACGGCGGCAAGAGCGCATACAGCTCGGAACGCGGCTCCTCGGCGCTGCGGGGCGGCGTAGACGCCCTCTTCTGCCTGTTCCGGGATCCGAAGACCAAGGTGCTGCAGATCGAGACCGACAAGATGCGCGAGGCCGCGAAGCACGCGCCGATTCCGATCAAGCTCCATCGCGTGCCCGACATCGGTCCGGACGGCGAGCCGCTCCACGATGGAAAGGGCTTCATCTCCTACCTTTCCCGCGTGCCGATGCTCGACCCGGCCGCCCTGCGCATCCAGGAAGCCAAGTTCGCCGCCATGGAAAGCAAGGCCCAGGCCGAGGAGAGCGCGCAGGAGGTTCCCGAAGGACAGGAGGCCGAAACGCCCCAGCAAAGGATCGATCCCCGCGCCAAGCGCGCGCAGGACCGGGCCAGGCTGATCCTCGGCCACCTCGCGGAAGCCGGCGAGCAGCACATCGGCCTCCCGGACATCGTCGCGGCCTTCGCGAACCGGGCCAAGACCGAGAAGGGTTGGAAGCGGACCGCCGTGGAAGGAGCGCTCGAGGAGCTCCTGGCGAGCGGCCATGTCGAGGAAGGCCCGCGGCAGGACGACAACAAGCGGACCTTCAGGGCGACCGGGCTGGCCCTCGAGGAATAGGGATCAGCTCTCCCGGGACGCCACCAAGCGCAGCGCGGGCCGATCCATGGCGGCCTTTCCGGCCGAGGTATCGAGGAAACGCACCAGCGCCTCGGCGCCGCACTCCTCCGCCGCGGCGACGCGCCGCAAGGCACGATGGATGCCCTCGATCAGGGACGGCACCTGCTCGACGGGCACATCCCGGCGCGAAGAGAGGTAGGCGGCCGCCACCCGGGCCGACAGGGACACCATCGGGGAAGGAGCATCTGACGCGCGCTGCGTGCTCGGCATGGGAGATCTCCTGAAGGGGCCGGAACCTTTCGGGAGCATACCATCATCGCATCGTGAACATCAAGGCCCCGGCCTCGGAGGATCGCATGCGCAATCGGAGGATCGCGTGCAGCGCCTCGCAGGCCGGAGTCCGAAGTCTGGAGCGCGACTCCAGCGATTCGGCAGCCCTCCGTATCCGGGATTCGGCACGGTGCATCGCGTGCAATCAGCTCAGGCCACCGCATCGGAGGATCGCGTGCGGGTTCGGAGGATCGCGTGCAGATTCGACTCGACTCCAGCCGCGCCGTCGAGTCATCATGCGCGAGCCACGGAATATCGCGTGCACCATCGGAGGATCGCGTGCACCGGCTTCCGGAAAAGGGGGACCGCATGGCGTCGGATGGAGAGCAGGTCGATCTCTTCCTGGAAAGCATCATCAACGCGCCCGTCAAGGACGAGCGCGCGCTCATGGAATTCCCCTTCTTCAGCCTCCAGAAGCAGAAGCGGGTCAAGCCCTTCATCTACGACGACGGGGCCGTGCGCATCGAGGTGAGCGCCGGCGCAGGCGGAATCGCCACTATCTGGGACAAGGACGTACTGATCTACCTCACGTCCCTGATCAACGGCCGCATCGAGCGCGGCGAGCCGGTCAGCCGCACAATGCACTTCGCCGCCTACGACTTCCTGCGCCTCACGGGTCGCGGCACCGGCAAGGCCGCCTACGAAGGGTGCATGAGCGCCCTCGACCGCCTGCAATCCACCACCATCCGCACCACCATCACCTCGGGCCACAACGAGGAGCGCGAACGCCGCGGCTTCTCCTGGATCGACTCCTACCGCGTCATCGAGCGCACGACCACCTCAGGAAGAAAGATCATGGCCGCCGTCGAGGTGACGCTGAACAAATGGATGTTCCGCGCCATCGTCGAGGATCGGCGCGTGCTCACCATCGATCGCGCCTACTTCCGCTTACAGATGGGCCTCGAGCGCCGCCTCTACGAACTGGCCCGCAAGCACTGCGGCCGCCAGAAGCACTGGACCGTCAGCCTTCCCCGCCTCGCCGAGAAATGCGGCTCCGAGCAGGAGCTGCGGAACTTCAAGGTCTACCTCAAGAAGATCATCGACCGGGACAGCCTTCCCCAGTACCGCATGACCCTGTCCTTCGATGGCAACGGCCCCGGCCGTGAGATCGCGGAGCAGCTCGGAGGCGACACCTGGCGCTGGGGCGGCAACGAACGGATCCTCGTCTCCTTCAGCCACAAGACCGCAGAACTCCTGCTGCCGATGCGCGGCCCGGCCGTCATCGACGAATACATAGAGCCGGACGAGGATGGCGAAAGGAGCATCCGGCTGGCCCCGGACGACGCCGAGCTGCCCATCGAGGCCGAACAACGCACCATGAGGGAAATCCTCGACGCCCAGGCCGCCCGCGCGGACGAGGAAGGGCCGGATATCCTCGAAGAAGGTCCCGACGAGATCGTCGACGACGGGAGCGCGGCCGATTGAGCGGGCCTCGGAAGATCGCGTGCATTCGGACTTATCCACAGGTTCCGTGGATAAGGCTGTGGATAACCGGAATCCCGGCTCGGAGGATCGCGTGCGCCGAATCTCGGAAGAACGCGTGCAACGCTACGGAGGATCGCGTGCGCTTCTTCGGAACATCGCGTGCAATCCACGCCGCAAGCCGATGATTCGAAACGACGAATCGACCCGTTAACCATCTAACCCCATATAACAGAAAGATCTAACTGTAGTAGGGACGCCAGGAACAGGGATGGCCACCGCCTTCGCCGACCCACCCGCCCATTGCTCATCAGAGGGGGATGCGGAACGGCATGAGGGAGCACGGCAGGCTTCGTGCCGCCGGACAGGCCGTTTCGGCATGATCAAAGACGCTGCGGCGACAAGATCGCTTTTGCCTTCAAGGACTTGACCCATCATGCGGCGGCGAGGGCGATGATCCAAGCCCTGCCCTCCATCCCGGGCTCTCGCCGCCATCTCGCCGCCGCGACCCCATGCAACTGCTTGATCCAGCGGAGGAATCGGCTCCGCCTCGCCGCCGCAGGCCGTCGTGGACTTGAGGCGGACACCGTGCCAGAATCCCCGGGAACCAGCCGAGGATCCCATGCTCTTCGCCGTGCAGCTCGAAGCGGACAGCGACGCCCTCGACCACCACCGGATCTACCGGATGGAGGTCGAGCGGGATCTGCTGGGCGATGTGATCGTGATCATAGCCCACGGACGACGCGGCTCCCGCCTGGCGGCCCGCTCCATCCATGTCCCGGATCTGTCCGCCGCCCAGGAATTCGTGCGCTCAAGGCTCCGGCGCCGAGCGACCGCGCCCCGCCGCATCGGCTGCTCCTACCGCATCACCGCGCTGGACACCCTGGACGACCCGACGCCCTACCTTCTCGATCCGGCCGCCCAGCGGCGCATGGAGCAGGAATAGCCTCCCTTCCCGGATCGTCCGGCCACATCTTCTTCCCATCGACAGCCGCCGATGGAGAACCCGCATGGCCCGCCTTCCCGTGTCCCTGCCGAAGAAGGGCGCCGCTCCGGCGGCTGCGCCCGCCCTCGTCCTCAAGCCCTCGCCCTCCATGCCCGGCCTTTCCATGCCTCCGAAGCAAGGAGCGCAAGCGCCTGCCGAGCCGAGGCCGACCGATCCGAGGCTGCTGAAGGCCCTGGCCGTCATCGAGAACCCGACCAGCACCCAGCTCGACTGGATCGGCTTCGACGAGCACGAGGATCCGGCCATCCGCAACGATCCCGCCATCCAGCGCGCCATCGCCCGCCGCTTCCTCGCCGACCGGGAGGTCGACGCCGGCACGAAGGAAGGGATGCACGCCGCCTTCCTGTTCGCCATTCAGGGCGGCGCCCCCAAGAGCCTCGGCTTCCTGCTCACCGAGATGAAGTGCGTCGAATACGCCGAGTGGAAGGACAGCGAGAAGGCCTTCGCCGACTGGGAGGCCGGCCGCATCCGCGCCATCGACGTCATCCCCCGCCTCACCGTCCGCCGCGCCGACTTCGTCCGGGAATCCCTGCTGCGCGACTACTGGATCGGCACGCCCGAGGAACGGAAGGCCCTGCTGGACGCCGCCGCGCGCGAAGCCGGCCGCACGAAGCGCCTGCTGCCCACCGAGGCGGAATTCCACGCCTTCGATGCGAGCGAGGATGCCTTCGTCGCATGGAGCCGGGGAACGGCCAAGGCCGGCGACATCGCCCACCTGCTCACGCCGCGCCGCTGCGACACCCTCATGAGAGCCCTGCTGACCGACATCGGCATGGACGACGCCTCCGCCCGCATCGACGCCCTGGTGGAGATGGAGATCGACGGATCCCGGCAAAGCGCCTTCGCCGAGCTGAAGGGACGGGCGGACGAAGCCCGGAACGCCCTGCCGCCAGGCGACGCCATCCTCTACCGCACCCGTCTGGCCGAGCGCATCGCCCGATCCTGATGCGGCGGGATCGACGCAGGAAGGGCGCCGGGGATTCCTCCTCGGCGCCCTTTCCGCATCCGGCGCCGATCAGCGGGTGCCGTCGTCCAGGATCGCCGCGCTGGAACCCGAGGAGCGGGGCTTGACGACGATCGGGCCCGATGGCGGAACAGCGGCCGCCGCAGGCCCGGCCGGCTGGGCGGGTGCGGCCTGGGCCACCGGCGAGGATGCCGCAGGCCCGGAGCTGACGGCCGTCTGGGTAGGCCCTTCCGCCCTAGGATGCGCATACCGGTTCCAGGACATCATGCAGGCGACGATCGCGATGACCGCCGAAGCCGTCCGGATCGTCTTCAGCATCCGGAACGATCTCTCGTTGATCGGGATGCCGGTGGTCTCGGACTGGCGCTGGCGATGGTAGGTCCAGACGAGGATGGCCAGCGAGACGGGCGCCACCCAGTAGCTGTTCATGTAGATCAGGCCCGCAGCCAGCCAGAGCAGGATGAGCGGGGCCACGATCGGCGCCAGCCAGCGGCTGATGCGGTACAGCAGCACCGACGCCATGATGGTTCTCAGCACACCTCCCATCGGGTCCTCCATCGGAACCGCGTTCCCGCTGGATGCGGGCGCGTCCGGGAGAAGATGGGGCGCGTCAGCCGGCGCCCGTCGTGAGGAAGGCGAACAGCATCCCGGAGCCCGAGATGAGGAATGCCCCGCCGCAGCACGACAGGAAGAACGGCCAGACGAATTCGCGCAGCTGGTAGCTCTTCCCCATGACGGTGATCGTCTGGTTGTTGGCCAGCAGCGCCAGCAGCGGCCAGATCACGGCGACCGAGATCAGGCCGAGGAAGAACAGGTATTTGCCCAGGGCCACCATGAACCGGGCCGTGGTGCCCGCCCTGCACACCGCCGACGACAGGAAGCCGCTGTCCGCGCAGGAGGAGAAGGCGGCGGGCTCCGGCGCGCTGTCCGGCATGACCAGCGTTCCGGAGGAGGGCTTGTTCGGCAACTGGACGTAGCCCCCGAGATCCAGCGCGGACGCCGGCCCGGAGGCCCCGGAGAGGAGGAGGAAGAGCGCGGCCACGGCCGCGAGGACGATCGATCTCATGGCTGCCCTCCTATCTGCCCAGGCAGGCCCGGAAGGCCCGCCCATCCATGCCCGGCCGCGACGCGCAGGCGAAGGCCTCTGCGTCCGTCGTTCCGGGCGGAAGGGCCCAGGCCCGCGCGGGCTCGCCGGGCGGCTGCACGCAACGGCCGCCGGACGCGCAGGGGAAGGCGTAGGCCACCCCGGAAGCCCGCAGGCAGCCCGTGTATTGCTCCACGCTTCCCGCCGCCACGCGGAAGCAGGCGAAGGCCGTCGTCGTCGGCACCCCGGAGGGGACCAGCCACTTCTCGGGAGGGGACTCGTTGGCGAGGATGCACCGCTCCCCGGCGCCGCACGGCACGATCTCCGGCTCGCCCAGCTCCTTGAACGTCCCCATGAGGAAGGGAAGGAGGATCAGCACCAGCGCGCCGCCCCCGAAGGCCAGCCAGACCTTCCAGAGATCCTTCTTCCCGAAGAGCGTCATGACGCCGACGAACACCAAGGCGATGATGATCACGCCCCAGGCGATGGTGATCATGCCGCCGGACACCTTCGTGACGAGGCAGTTGCCCCGTTCGAGGATGCCCCCGGTGCATTTGCCGCCCGGCAGCAGCGACGCCATGGCCAGCGCCGGCGTCATCGCCAGCGTCGCGGCTCCCAGCCCCCAGCCGATTCCCTTCCGCATCCCCGACGCGGCCTCCAGCCCTCCCACCCGGAAGCGACATGGGGGCTGCCCGGCGACCGGCAACCCCCAGGGCCGACAATCGACATTGGAAGCCCCTACCTCCCGGCCCCGCGATCCGCCGACTTCGCGGGCAGCGCCGCCGCCGGGCCGAGGAAGCCGAAGCTGAGCTGCTCGGCACCGTGAATCCCGCTGGGGGTGGCGGAAGCAGGAATGGCGGCCAGGCGCGGCGCATCCTCCATCTCCACCCCGGTCTCCGCTCCCTGCCTGAAGGGGTCCGACAGGCACGGCTCGGTGCCGTCGTATTCGGGAGAGGGGTAGCCATGCCGCCCGCAGAGTTCAGCGAACGACTCCTCGAAGGTGCTTCCGGCGGTAGCCTCGATTTCGCTGCGAACGGAGAACAGAGTCTCCAGCGCCTCATGCGCGGACCACGGCCTGCCTTCGGCCGACAGCTCGGCCGCAAGGTCTGACAGCGCCGCTTCGAAGGCCTCCGGTTCGTCGCCGACGGAAGCGCGGACACCGAGCGCAAGGATGGAAGGCGGATAGGAAAGGTCCTGGTCCGTCGGGTTCTCCATCGCCGCGCAGAGCCATTGTTCGACATCGTCCGAACGCAACGAGCCCAAGAAAAGCTCCTGGCAGCGATGCAGGCTCGGTCGATCGAGACCGGCCCCAGAGAACATCTCCATCGCCTTGTCGATCGGCTCATAGGCCAGGCCCCAATTGCCGTCGGCCTGCTCGGCGACATGCTGACCGACGATGCGGCCGAAAGCACCGATGGCCGCGTCCCGCGAGGCTTCGGTGAGAACCAGGCTACCGAACCGATCCGTGATGATCTCCTCGTCGGTCGGGAAGAGGTCATCCTTCGTGGAATCGCCAGCCCTATCGAGGATCAGCGCACCGCCATGGATCGCCGCCTCCGAGAACACGCATTCCCGGTTCTCGCCGAGGTTCCGCCAGGACATGGCCTGGACCGCCAAGGAAAGCCCATCGGAGAACGCGCCGTCCTTCGCCCGGCTCGCGAAAGCGTCGGCATTGGCTCGCTTCGAAAGCCTCCGGAGATCCGCATGGCCGCACCCAGCGACGGCATGGCTCTCCGACAGGAGCAGAGCGGGCATGATCTCGGCGATGACCTGCTTCGGCGCATCGCGGTGCATGTCGAGGATCTCCTCGACATCCTCCGGCGTCGGCTTACCGCCGATGATCATCCTGTCGGTGGTGGCGACGAAGACATTGCCGAGGCTCATGGGAATCCTCTCCAATCCAAACCCGACCAGCTCGGGCATACCGGGGAACTGGGTCCGATCTCCGATCCCAGGATCGCCGCTCTGGACGGCTCAGCGACCAGCGCCGCGATCCGCCGACTTCTTGGGTAGCGCCGCCGCCGGGCCGAGGAAGCCGAAGCTAAGCTGCTCGGCCCCGTGGATCCCTTTGGGGTTGGCGGAGGCGGGAATGGCCGCCAGGCGCGGCACCTCCGCCAGCACGATCGGCTTCGGCGCGGGACGGCCGGCCAGCACATCGAAATCCGCCGCCTTCTCCTGCGCCCGCCCGAGATGCCCGGCCAGCTCGTGGGCCAGGCCATCGAAGGCGCGGTTGATGGCGACCCGTTCCTCGCCCGTGGGATACGGGTTGCCCTTGTAGCGGCTGGAATCGGCGTACCTCTCCGGCTCGACGCCATGGACGAGGTAGTCGCTCTTCCGTCCCTTCTCCGCCAGCCTGTCGAACGCCCAGGATTCGAAGGCGCGCGCCCCCAGCTCGGTCGGGCGGGCCCAGTAGCCGCTGCTTCCCGCGTTCCCGCTCAGGCGGCAGGCCTGCCGGAAGAAGTCGGCGTCATGCCGCCGCCCGACCGCCGTCCGCATCACCGCGTCCGAAGCCGCATAGGTCTCCCTCGGCAGATGATCGAGCCGATGGACCATGCCGTACACCGGCTTCTGCTTTCCGGTCGGCAGCACGTCGACGCGGACGATCTTCTCCCTGGGTTCTCCGGGATAGGACGCCATCTCCATCCAGCCGCTCATGCCACGCGCCCCACCCTTCCAGGCATCTGGGCGGCCGACTTCGCCGAAATAGTGATCGACCGCGTGGAACCATTCGTGCGCAAGCGAGCCGGCCCCACTCAGCTTGGTGAGGTTGATGACCTCCTTGCCCGGTTCGTAATGCGCCGCGAAGCTCCCCTTGCCGCGGGAACCGAAGGCGAGGCCGAGCCGCCCATCCAAGGAAAGGCCCTTCGGCTCGACGCCCATGATCTCGGCGAGGTCCATCATCCCGTCGAAGGCCGCGTTCATCGACTTCCGGCGCTCGTCGTCGGCGACCCAATTCCCGAATTCGACGCCGCGGAAGCCGAACACCCGGACGAAATCCTCGGAATGGACATCGCGCCCCCGGCGGTGGTCCGGCCCGATCCGCTTGAGATCGTCCAGATGCGGGCGGTTCGGTTCCTCGTGGCTGGTGCGCTTCGCCCTTTTGGCCTCCCAATCGGCCTTCAGACGCTCCATCGCCTCTTCCCTGGAATCGAATTCCATACCCGCGAGGCGTCCGAGGCGCCGCACGGCGAAGGTCGGATCCTCGCCCGCGCGGCCCGGCCAAACCTCGATCTCGATCCCCTTCATCCACGGGAGCTCGGCTTCCGCCGAGGGCCAGCCGGTGCGCACCAGCGCCTCGGCCTTGCGCAGCTCGCGCCCATTCAAGGGGAAGGCGGAAACCTGCATCCTGCCGGCGACCTTCATGGCCGAATAGAAGCGCCGCACGCCCTCCTTGTCCCCGGCCTGGCTCATCCCACGGACGCGCTCGACATACGAATTGGAGATCGCAGCGAAGTCCTGGACCGTGCGGACGGATTCCAGAGCCGCGCGGATCTCGCCGACCATCGCCACATAGCGCGGGCGCTCCTCGGGCCGATCGAGCGGCTTCGCAGCCAGGCCGTCGCGGAGGATCTTCACCCGCGCGGCCGCCGCCGGTTCCATGCCCGCAGCGATCAGGGCCGCCCAGTCCGGCTTCGGCCAGACGGCATCCTTGGTGACGTACTGGGCCGCCTCGGCACCGGTCATGCCGTCGAGATCGGAAAGCGCCATGCCGCGCGACGCCCAGAGATCCTTCCTCGCTCCGCCGATCTTCGCCCCGGCATCCCCCAGCCCCGTCGAACGTCCCGCCATCCCAGCCTCCTGCACAGATGCAGGAAGGATTTGGGGCCGGACCCCGATTCGGGATCCGCCCCCGAGGAATGCGGTCGTCCTGGATGGCTCAGCGCCCGGTGCCTCGATCCATGCCCTTGGAAGGCAGCGCGGCGGCGGCCCCGAGAGCGCCGAAGCAGAGCTGCTCGGCATTGTGCATCCCGGTGGGATTGGCGGACGCAGGAATCGCTGCGAGGCGAGAGGCAGCGTCCGGATCCTTTGGGTTTTTGCCCGCCAGCGGCTCGGCTGCGGGGTAGGTTTCGGCTATGAGCTCGAGCCGCTCATGGCCACTCATGGCTACGCGGGCCAGCCGATCGTCGAAGACCGCGCGGATGTCCGGATGAAGCTCGATCCCCTGGCGCCGGATCTCCTCTTGGGCCAGGACAGCCACCTCATCGGGAATCCCTTGGCCATAGACGACCATGTCGCGCGCAACCTTCGAGATCTCCGCATCCGAATCCGCCGCGCATCGGACCAGGGCCAACGTGAAAGAGCCCAGTCCCTCCGTTCCGCTGGCATACAGCATCGGCTTGGCCGCCGCGCGGCGGACTTCGATGCATGGATCCTCGAAGAGCCGGCGGCATTCTGCGGCGTTCAGTTCGACAAGCATGTATCCCGACTGGTCCATCGCCAGAGAAAGTCGGACATACGAATTCGGGCTCTCCAAGGCCGCGCTGCGGACTGACGGATCGTCGTTGAGCAGGCGCGCGCCGCATTTGATCGACCGTTTGATCACCCGGCGTCCGCCGGGCAGGGAAAAGGCCCATTTCAGGGTGTCCGCATCGAGTCTTCCCGGCTGCGCCGTCATGATCTGCTGCAGCGCTGAGTGATGCTGGGCGAAGGCCTGCTTCCAGCCCTCCTCCTTCGTGTCCAGCCATGAATTATCCTTGGGATGAATAGCCCGCTCGATCATTCTCCAGTCGCAGGACAGGATGGCGGCCACCAGGGGATCGATCCGATTGTCTTCGAGGCAGGCATCCACCTCCAAGAAGTGCTTCATGATGGTATGGGAATCCTCACGCGGCAACGAGTGCTGGCCTTCGAGCAACCGGAGCGTACGGCGAACGAGATCGCTCGCGGTTCCGGCCGCGATTTCCTTTCGGACCTGCGCGGCATGCGCATCCAGCATCATCTCGCCTTCGACATCGGGATCGTCGATCATCGCCACCTCCTCAGCCGCATCCGCCCTCGGGGCGGCTTCCGGAAGAAGGTGTGGCGGATCGGCGATTCCGGACCCGCCAGGAAGCCCGCCCGCCGCGCCGCCAAGTCCTGTTGGCGGTCCGAACGCCGAACGGGCCCCGAAGGGCCCGTCCACAAGCTCTGCCATCGGCCAGCAGCAGCCCTAGATCTCCTCGCCGATCCTCGCCAGGAATGCCTCGGCGGTGCCGGACGTGATGATTGAGCCGCCGGATGCGAGGTGAATGCGGCAACCCTTGCCCGATGGATTTCCTTCTTCGTCGTAAAGGTCGCATTCGTCAAAAGAGACGATGCGCCCGACATCGATGAAGACCTCCCCGCTGACGGCATTCAAACGCTCGACACGATCGACTCTGACGAACTTGGCCCGTGAGGTGCACATGGAACCCTCCCTGCTTCCTCGGCCTATCCGAGGTCGGGAAGAAGATGGGACCGCACGATCCTGTCCCGGCGATCGCCGACCATTTCGCTTGGCGGTCCGATTGGCGTTGGAACCGCCAACTCACCTTGGCGGCGCTCCCACCGGCGCACCGGGACGCCTTGATGGATGCGGCGCCGGCCCCCATCTCGCTCCCGCCCCGGCCATGCGGCCGCACAGGAACTTGGAGGCCTACGATGGACGGCGAGGAAATGATCGCGGCGCTCAAGAAGCGGCCCTCGATGAGCGACCAGCTCGCCATGGCCGACGGATCGGGCGGCGGCGGAAAGCCCCCGAATGGAGGAGCCTCGATGGGGGGTCGCTCCCTCCTCGGGGAGAAGGCCGGCGACCAGGAGCGAGCCCGGCACGAGCGGGAGAAGGCCGAGGGGAACATCGCCCGGATCCGGATCTTCTCCCGTGCGGACAGCCACCTTGCGGATCGCGTGAAGGCCGCACGCGACCTCGCCGGGATCCTCACCCGGCAGAGGGAGCTGCTCAGCGGCTTCGACGGCTGGAAGGAGGATGCGCTCCACGCCATCGGCAATCTCGCCCCGCTGTGCGGGGACAGCAGCCTCCGGGGGCCGGTCGACGCCGCCGCCGAAGCGTTCGGCAAGGCCGCAGGAGAACCCATCGGCAAGCCGAAGGCGCCGGACCATCCCGACGGGTGGCCGCAGCCCCGAAACATCCGGGATCGCCTGCATTGGGAGATCTACCACTACGACAGCAAGGAGGCGCACGAGAAGAATGGATTGCCGACGGCCCGGAAGGAGGCGGAATACCTCCAGCCCGCCAGGGAAGAGGCAAAGGCCATCGGGATCGTGCCGGTCGGCAAGGGCATCTCCAGCGCCGCGCTGATGGACGACGACCACATGAGAGCCGCATGGGGAATGGCTGCGGGACGCGGGAAAGGCTCGCGGGCCTAGCCGCCGCGCCGCCCCATCACATCAGCATTGCGCCGGCTGAGGCCTGCGGAACAGCCAAGCGAGCAGGGCGGCCATCCGCCCCGACCTCGCCGGACCCATCGGGCCTGACGCAGCCTCTTCCTCGGCGGTCGCCCAGCGCCCCGCTGGGAACCGGCTTCCCGCCGACGCGCGGATCAGATCCAGCACCTTGGCCATACCCTCGGAAGCCGGCAGGCGGACGACCTCGTGGAAGGCCCTCGGATCGATCTCCGCCGACGGGTTCGGATCGCAGAGGATCCTAAAGCCCGGAACGTGCTTCGCGATCTCGCCGACGGACAGGACGGACCCCGAAGTGCCGATCACCACAAGGGCATCCTCCTCGCCAAGGGACTGCAAGGCGCTGCGCAGCCGGGCGTATTCCGGCGCGTGCTCGCCCATGAAGACGATGTCGGGGCGGACGAAGCCCTTGGTGCGGCAGGTCGGGCAGATGGCGCTCTGGATCCTCCGGTGTCCGACATCGCGGACCTGCCCGCACATCTCGCAGCGGAGGCGGCGGATGGAGCCGTGCAGATGCACGACCTCCGCAGCTCCGGCCCGCTCCAGCAGGTCATCGACGTTCTGGGTGAAGTGCAGAAGCCCGAACTCCTCCGAGCCTTCCAGCCCGGCGAGAAGGTGGTGGGCGGCGTTCGGTTCGGCCCGGCCGATCTCGTACCGGCGGGCGTTGTAGAAGTCCCGGATCTCGACCGCGTTCGCCAGCCAGGTCGAGCCGGTGGCCACCTTCGCGATGTCGTGCCCGCACCAGAGGCCTTCCTTGCCGCGGAACGCCTGCACTCCCGACTCGACGGACAGCCCGGCCCCCGAGATCACCACCACCTTGCGCATGTCCGCCTCCGTTCCGATTCCCTCCGAAGATGGGGGCGGCGGAACCGGCTCCGGCGATGCAGGCGTCTCCGATCGCTCCGATGCTGGAATCCGCTTCCGGGACCATCTTCTCCGGGAACCGCCAGCGAGGATCGCCATGACCGCCAAGCCCCAGCCCGATCCCGGCGTCCGCATCGACGCCCTGCTCACCGCCCAGTCCGGACGCTTCCGCGAATACGCCTCGGAGGCCGTGGCCGAGCTCGAAGGCCGCCTGGCGGCCTACCGCGACGCCCGCCATGAAGCCCGATCCGTCATGCACGGCCCGCTGGTCGGGTGCATCCGCGACATCGCCGCTTCGGCAGCGCTCTACGGCAGCCCCCTCGCCTTCCGCATCGCCACCCGTCTCCGCGGCGTGGCCGAGGATTCCTCCATCCCCAGCCAAGCGGATCTCGATGCGATGGGGATGATGCTCGCCGATCTCCACCAGGCCATCGACGGAGGATGCGGGGCCGAACGGCTCGAAGGCCGCTACATGGCTGCCGCCTAGGCCTGTCCCGAAGGCCGCTTCCGCCCTATGTCTACTGGGTAGAGACGAAGCTCGGGAGAGGGCCATGGACACCGCGCAGGGCATGATCGGCGCGAAGGCGGCAACCGCCAGGAAGAAGCCGATGGATTCCGCCGCCTACCTCCGCCACTACCGGCGCCTCCTCGAAGGCCGGGCGCCGAACCGCCGCATCGCCTGCCCCGAGCTGCTCGCCAGGATCCGGGAACACATCGAGTCCGTCGAGCCGCACCTCAAGGAAGAGGATCGGCGGTTCGCGTTCTCCACCATCGCCGCCTCCATCGTCCTGTGCTGGGATGGACCGGTCACGCTCGATCCGCCCACGGACTAGGCCGCCAGGAAGCCCGCGTTCCTGAACGGATCAAGGGCGGCCCCGGCCGGGACATACCACGTCCGCCGATCCGCATCCCACCGGGCCCCCAGGGCCTTCGCCTTGTCCTTGTCGGCGAACGCCACCCGCAGATCGGTCCGCCCGGCGGCAGGAGCCGCGGAAGGCGTTCCGGAGGCCGTGGAGGCCGGTTGAGGTGTCTTCGCTGGCGCTGGCCGTCCGCTGGCCTTCCCGCGCCCGCGCGGGGCCTTGGCGGAGACCGGCGTGGGATTGGCCTCGGCGCTGATCCTCTCGGACCACGGCACCGACAGGGCGTCGAGCACGGCGATGTCGGACCGCAGCTTGGCCACGATGCCGTCGAGGAACGGCTTGATCTGCCCCTTCCCCTCCGCGATGGCTTCCAGCTCGTCCTCCCAGAGGGCCGTGGTGACGGGATCCGCCCAGGCGGGGATGTGCTTCTCGACGGCGCCGATCAGCGCCGTGGCCACGCCGGACGGGCGCAGGCGACCCTTCTCCCTCACGATGTGCCCGCGCTTCTTCAGCTCGGCGATCATCGGGCTCCGCGTCGCGTCGGTGCCCAGTCCTGAGGTGGCCCGCAATCTGGACTTCGCCGCCGGGTCGGTCACGAAGCGGGCGATGTTCTTCATCGCGTCGATGAGCTGCCCCTCGGTGAAGCGGGAGGGCGGCCGCGTCGTCTTCTCCTCGACGGCGGCGCTCTTCCCGGTGCCCTGCGTCCCATCCGGAATCTTCGGCAGCGGGCGGGCGGCTTCGTCGTCCCCGTCCTCCTCCGGCCCGCCGGCGTCGAAGGCCTCCTTCCAGCCCGCCCGCGTCGGCACCCGGCCCCGGGCGACGAAGGCGTGCGCCCCGGGCATCCAGGTGAGCGTGGTGCTGATGTACTCGTGATCCGGCAGGTGCGCGGCGAGGAAGCGCCGGGCCACCAGCAGGAACAGCTCCCGCTCGTCCCCCGTCAGTCCGCTCGGATCGGTGCCGGTCAGGGTGATCGCGTGGTGGCTCTTCAGCTTGGAGGAGTCGTAGTGCGAACCGGTCCGCAGGACGGGCGCCGCCGCGGCGCGGCCGGCGACCGCCGCCAGCTCGGGCATTCCGGCCAGCAGGCCCAGCAGCGCCGGAGCATCGGCGGCGAACTCGTCCGGAAGATGGGCGCAGTCCGTCCTGGGATAGGTCAGCACCTTCTTCTCGTCGTAGAGCGCCTGGGCGACCTTCAGCGTGCGGTCGGCGTCGAAGCCGAGCAGCCGGTCGGCATCCATCTGCAGGGAGGAGAGCGCGTAGAAGGCCGGCGGCGGCGCCGACTTCGCCTCCTCCTTCGACCGGATGGGGGCGACGGCCCCGGCCACGGAAGCGGCGATCGCCTGGGCATCGGCCCGGACCACCAGCCGCTCCTCGGCGGGCGGCGCGTAGCGCATCTCGACGGGGCCGATGCCCGACGCCTCGACCACCGCCCGGATCTCGAAGTAGGACTGCTGGACGAAGGAGGCGATCTCCCGTTCGCGGCGCACCAGCAGGGCGAGGGTCGGCGTCTGCACCCGGCCGACGTTCAGGCAGGTCTTCCGCCCGGCCAGCCGCCGCGACAGACCACGGGTGAGGTTCATCCCGATCAGCCAGTCCGCCTGCGAGCGGGCCAGGGCCGCATCCGCCAGCGGCGCCGTCTTCGTCCCCGGCAGGAGCGCCGCCAGAGCCTTCGTGATGATCGGCTTGGTGAGGGCTGGAAGCCACGCCCGTTCGACGGGACCGCTCCACCGCAGCTCCCGCAGGATCTCGCGGCCGATCAGCTCGCCCTCGCGATCCGGGTCCGTGCACAGGACGACGCGGGAGGCGCCGGCCAGCAGCCCCCGGATGACCTTGAGCTGGCCCGCAGCCCGGGAATCCCGCGGACGATGGCGGAACGGGGCCGGGACGATCGGGAGGACGCTGTCCTGCCAGGACGAATAGGCCGGGTCGTAGTCCTCGGGATACAGCAGCGCCAGCAGATGGCCGGACGCGAAGGTGACCGCGTCCCCGCCCTTCACTTCGAACCAGCCGTCATGGCGGCGCACGACGCCCAGCACCCCGGCGATGTCCGAGGCCTGGTTGTACTTCTCGCAGAGATAGACGTTGGCCGGCATGGCGATTCTCCCTCCTGGTTCCCCAGAAGGTGAGATCGCCGCGGGCCGGGAGGACTCAGGGAACGGGTCGCGCCAGCATGTCCAGCGACGCCTTCCGCCAGGCGAAGGCCGGCCATCCCTCCCTCGCCTTCTGGAATTCGGCCTTCCAGCCCGGCTCATGCCCGCCAAGCCATGCCAGGACAGGATCATCGTCGGCGACGCACCCGCCGATGAAGGACAGCTCGGCATCGCTCGCGCCCGAAGCCTCCCCGTTCCGGACGGAATCCCACAGGCTGCGCCACGCGGCGGCGCGCTTGCCGGGATTCGGCTCCCGCATGGCTCCGGCAACGGACATGTTCCATGTCGAGGGGCCGATGGCGGAGCCGCGATCCCCGGCGTATTCGGCGAAGAGCATCACGCCATGGCGGAGCAGCTCGAAGGCGAAGCCGGAAACGGCGGAAAGGACGGGTGGCGACTCCAGATCCGCCGAGATGAGCGCATCCGGCGCCAGCACGGCATCCACGCGGTTGATCCCCACAAGCGCGGCCTTCGCCGCCCGGATTCCCGAAAGCTGGGCCTCATCGGGGGATCCGGAGGAGATGGCCGCCGCCATGGCGGAAAGAGCGGATGCGTATGCCGCTGGAACACCAGCAAGCACCGGCTCGATTTCCGGCGGCAGCAGCGGGATGCGGCAGGGAAAGCGTTCGACGACGACGCGCATGGGGACCTCCTCCGATTGACCTGCCGAACATGTGTCCCAGCGGACCCGATCAGCGACCGGCGCCGCGGTCCTTCGGCTTCGGAGGCAGGGCGGCCGCCGGCCCGAGGAAGCCGAAGCCAAGCTGCTCGGCAGCATGGATGCCGGATGCCTTCGTCGGGGCGATGGCCAGCCGGACCTCCGGCTCAGCCACCGGAATGGGAGGACTCCGGTCCGTCGGCATTCCTGACATGGCCAGATCACGGCACGCGACCATTCCCTCCGCCTCGATCAGCACCTCGAGCCGCTCCTCGGCCGAAGCCGCCTCCATGAAGGCGCCGACGGCGACGACAGCCGACGGCGGCAGCCGGAGGGAGCCTTCCAGCCGGACCGCCTCGAAGCCCGCCACGATCTCCTTGGCGCGCGCCGCATCGGCCTTGCCCGCCACCGCCGCCTCGATCCGGGCAGTCACCACGCGGGCGAGCGACGGAACCTCCTTGCAGGACAGCTCCGCCAGGGCGAAGGCCGGCAGCCTTTCGACCAGGGCGGCTTCCTGGGAGCGCCCGCTGCGCAGGATGTCCCCGACCGCCTCGCCAAGTCCGCTGCGCGGGAACCGCGGATTGCAGACCGCCGCCAGCCGGACCTCGGGATGCCATTCCGAAGCGAAGCGGCGGAGATCCTCGGCGGGACAATCCTCCTTGGAGGCCCGCCGGGCCATGGCCGCCGAAGGCGTCTCGGGCTCGACGGGAGGCAGCGTCGCGCTCGCCTTCGCGAGGAGATCCGAGCGTGTCATGGCGATGTCCATCCTCTCCTGGGCGGAACGCTGGCTTTCCGCGCTGCCGTAGAGATGGGACGCGGTGACGATGCCGTCGTCGCCGTCGAGCTGGAACGCCGCCAGCACGGATGGCGGGCAGGAAGGATGAGCGGCCGCAGCCAGGCGCACGACGGAGGACGGATCGCCGATCGACCGGGAGAACTCCTCCATGGAGGGGGACCTGTCCGCATCGAACGCATTGCCTCTGCTTCCCACGCGGAAGGGATCGCCGCGCCATGGACCCTCCGCCACGGCGCCGGTCAGGCGGAGCGCCGCAGACCACGTCGCCATGTCCCGATCGCGCAGGAGCAGATCCTCCGCGGCCTCAGCGGCCGGATCATCATGCGCGTACGCCCCGCAGCAGACGGCGGAAGCCCTCCGCACGAAGACATTGCGGGACGAGGCGAGCGCGCAGAAGTCCGAAGGATCCGGCATCCGGAACCGATCGGAATCGATGGCGTCCATGAACCGGCGCTCGAATGGTGTCAGGCCGGGAATGGGGGAAGGAACCGGCAGCCCCGTGCCGAACCAGTCCGCCTCGAAGCCCGGCTGCCTGAGCGGCGCCAGCAGCCCAACCCTGGCCTCCAGCAGGACGCGATCCTCCTCGGACATGCCAGCCAGACGTCCCGAAACGGCGGCGGAAGCATCCGCCGGCATCATCGCCCCATGCGTCCTCGCGCGGACGATGATCTCGGCCAGCAGCTCGCGATCGCCCGTCTCCCTCCAGAGCAGGCTGAGCGCCGTGGCCCGCGCCTGCGGCTCGGACGGGTCCAGGGCGAACCGGGCTATGATCGGCGCGACGCCCTCCGTGCCCCGATCCTCCTCCCCGAGGGCCGCAAGCTCTTCCATGATCATCGCCGTATCCTCGGCGAACAGGGGATCGGTCGAGATGGCATGGACGACGTCGGCCGCCAGCGCGACCTGGGACATCGAGAACTCGCGGGCGAGGCGGCGGGCCGTCTTCCCCGTCATCCTGTCCCCGGCGATGATGCGCGCCGCCAGCGTGCGCTGGGCTTCGCCCGGCAGCCGGTCGTTCGCCGCCAAGGCCAGCAGAACCTCCGGATCGGTCTCGTTCGTCGCCAGAACCTCATGGGCGTCCGGGATGGCCCGGCCCGACACGGAGGATTCGGCGATCTCCAGCCTGGCATCGCGAGAGCCGGAAAGCGCCGCCTCGAACGTCCGCACCCACGATTTCCCCCAGATCATCTCCGCCTCCCTTCCGGCCGGCTCAGGCCGACAGCTTCTTCTCGCCAGGAACCGGAACCATGCCCAGCAACGCGCTCTGAACCGAAGAAGGCGCCCGCTCCGGCGATCTCCCGGCCTTTTTCTTCACTCGAGGCTTCGCCGATACGGCACGGGCTTCCTCGAAGGCTTCCTTCCAGCCGGCGAGCGGGAGATCCAGCCTGTCCCCGCTGGTCCGCAGCTCGTCGATGCCGGCGATCACCTCCTTCATCGCCGCCATGGCACGCTGGCGAACCCTCTCCGCGGAACGCCCCTTCTCCTTTCCCAGCGACACGAACGACTGCTTCTTCTCGGACAGGAACACACGCTGGAAGATCTCGCGCTGGACGGGATTCAGGCGCTCCATGGCAACGGCGAGCAGACGCCGCCGATCCTCCATGTCCGGTGCCCCGATGAAATCCTCCTCGGTCGTGCCGTCGGAGAATTCATCCAGCAGATCGAAATGGTCGCCATCCTTTCCGACGCGCAGCGTTGCGACCCGGCCATGGCATCCGTAGTAGGCCGCCCTCAGCGCCTCCGCCGAACGATGGGTCTTCCCCGTCCGGCGAAGATCGATGATGGCCTCCTCCAGATCGCAGCCGGTCGAGGCCATAGCCTTATCCAGCGACATCAGGGATCCGGCCATCGACATCGAACCGGAAAGGCCCTGGCCGACGACCGCCCGCTTCACGGCCTCATAGACATGGAAGGCCGCGAAGGTGAAGAACCCGGCACCGGCCTCCGGATCGAACAGATCCGCAGCATGCGCCAGACCGAGAATGCCCTCCTGGTATCCATCGGCAGGATCAAGCCGACGCCCGAAGCGCTTCGCCACCCCGCGCAGGAGCTTGTCCGAAAGCCGCACCAGCTCCCCGAAATCCTCGCCGCGGCGGTGCGCCTTCCATTCCGCCGCCAGGACCGCGGCCCGTGCTCGGTTGGAGGCGCCCTCGGCATCCAGCGTTCCCGCCTTGCACCTCCGCCTCGTCTCACCGCTGTACGGCGTCCAAGCTCCATCGGCCATCCCGGCATCCTCCCATCATCAACGACGAGGAGGAGATGTGGCCGCCTGGCGGATTCGGTTCCGGCCCGCCGGGAGGTCAGCGAGGAAGCGCAGCGACCGGAGGCGCGACCTTGTTCCTCGACCCCCCGGGCCGCATTCCCTCAAGGATGGCGTCGAGGGAAGACACCGGAGCAGGAGGCGAAAGCGCCGTCGCCCCGGGAACCGCAGCAAGGCGCCGCACGCGCAGGCAGGGATCGAAGGCGGAGGCGACGGGCTGGCGGGGATCCGACGACGATCGCAGGGCCGCATCGGCATCGGCCCCCGCCTTCCGGCACTTCGCCTTGATCTGCCCGGCCGCCTCGGCGGTCAGCGAAGCGCCGTAGAAGCCGGATTCGCACGCGCACACATCGGCGCGGCGCTGCGCCTCGAGCCCCAGCAGATCCGTGGAAGGAGCGTCATAGGCTTCCGTGGCGCTGGCGGCGCCTGCGGAAAGGAGAAGGGCGGCCAGAAGGGCCGGGGTGATGGAGCGATGCATGCCGAGTCTCCGCGTTGCCACCTTCTTCAGCTGGAGCAGATCCGCGAAGCGCCAAGCCTTGGCGAAGGATCAGGGGAATCGGCGCATTCCTCGGTTGCCGGAAACAGCGCAACCGGAAGAATGCGCCGATGCTGGAAGATCGGGACGTTCCCTGCCTGCGATGGCTCAGCGATCCAGGAGCATCTCGATGCCGCGAACCGCTCCGAAGGCCGCCAGAACAGCCCCAGCCGTGCCGGTGAGAGGCAATCCGGCGACACCGGCGCCGAACCCGACGACGGCCGCGATGCCGATGGAAAGGGCGAAGCCCCCAAGCGGTTCATAGCAACCCTCCGCTTCCCGGGAAGCCGGCGATGGCGCCGCCGCTGGATGCCATGGCTGGCCCTCATCCTCGGTGGCATACCGATCGGCAAGCCGGCACAGCCCCACGAGGATGAAGAGGGCCAACGCGATGGACAGGAAGGCGAGCGGTGTCGGCACCAGCATCGCCAGAGCGGCGTCCAGGATGACCAGGGGCATCGCCACGAAGATCGCCTTCCGCCTACCCATGCCCACCTCCTCGGATACATTCCAGGAGATGGGGGCGGAGCGAGGCCTCCATGGCGGCTTCGTCCCATGGCGCAGCAAGGAGACCCCCATGACCGGAACCAATCCCCTCGCCGCCTTCTCCCCCGAGGAGATCAGGAGCCGCGTCTTCACCCGGGCCGAACTTGAGGCCATGGACGACGAGCAGATCGATGCACTCTGCATCGCCAGGGGCATCCCGCTCGACGACCTGGAAGGCCGCCCTCTGACGATCCTCATCGACGAGGAGTGCCTCGCCTATTCCCCGCCGATCCGGATGCCCGATGCGACCGACGCCGAATACGCCGCCGCCTGCCGCGAATGCGAGCTGGCGCACGAACTGGCCCTGATCCAGCGCCGGGCGCGCATCGCCAATCGGGGATGACGCCGCATCGACAGGTTGACGGATGCTCGTCCCGCTCCAGTTCACCCACGTCAGGAGGCGAGCATGGGCTTATGCGGGCGGTTGCGGGACTGGCGGCGACGCTGCACCGGAGGAGGCTTATAGGCGTCCGCCCGCTGGCGACGCCCAAACGCACGGGAGACCCAGAATGAGCCCCATCCTCCTCGGCTTCATCCTCCATCGCGCATCGCACGGCTGCGGCAGGCCGTGGCTCCGGCTGCTGCACGCCGGCTTCCTGCCCCGAAGCGTCCCTCCCTGCTCCCGCCCGCACGAGCTGCTCGCTCCCTACATGGAAATCCAGCCGACGGACGGCAGGACGAAGCCGATGGCCGCATCGGGCCGCCTGAGGAAGGGCGGGAAGCCCGCCCCCGTGGATCAGCCCTACGAGCGCTACCGCAGCGATCGGGACGAAGCGAGACGGAACGCGGAGATGGACATCGAATCCGGCCTGGGTCCCGGCGTCGTGCGCCAGTCCCTGGGAGCGAGAGCCCGGATGCTCGGCCTTATCGCCCTACCTTCCGGCGGATCGACGCTGCGCCGCCTGCTGACGCTGGCCACCACGCCCCCGCGCACCCCTTCCTTCCTCGCCTGCAGCCTCGCCCGCAAGCACGGCGCCCGGCCACTGCCAAGGAACCGCTGGAGCCTCGCCTACGAGGAAATGACGGCCCAGGAGAAGCTGGACCTCCATGTCGCCGCCGAGGCCGCGAGCTGAAAGTGCGCCGGACAGCGATGCGGCCCACGCGGCGGGCGCCGCATGAGCCGCATGTCCAACCCTCCCGGATTCCCGATCAGATGCTTCCGAGGCGGATCGGAGGAGGCGCGAAGATCCCGCCGCCTGCGAACGGCTGGGCCGTGCAGATCCTGAACGAGGAGCGGACGGATCCGTCCGAAGCCTGGTAGGCGTCCGTCTGGACGTCGGAGGAGATGACCAGCGACAGGCCCGGTGCATGGCGCGTCCAGATCTCGACGGGGACCGACTCGCCCCGGCGCATGAACAGTGCGTGATGGACCGAGCCTGTGGGCAGCCCCGGCAGGATGCCGTCCGCCTCGACGCCATCGACCTCCATGGTGATCTCGTCGGATGCGCCGACGGGCTGGGCCGACAGGGCGTAGTATCCGGCGGCGGGCGCCGTGAAGACCCAACGGACCACCGCATCCCCGTCCTCGATGAACGAGTCCGCGACGCAGGGCGGGATCAAGACCATCGGAATGCCCGCCGGCTGCTCGGGGACATCGAAGGGAAGACCCGCCGATGCACCGGCCCCGCCTGCGACCAAACCCTGGGCGGGCTCGGACACCGGACGCCCGGCATAGGCCACAGCGACCGCGGCCAAGGAAACAGCGCCGAGCAACGCGGCGGCGACGACATGCTTGTTCATGGAATCCTCCTTCGGGGGCAACAGCCAGAAGGTGGGGCCGACGAGCTCCGATGCCGAAATCGCGCCGGAGCGAGAGCTGAAGCGGGAACCGGGAGCCGAAGCTCCCGGTTCTTCGACTTGCGATCGCCTCAGCGGCGACGCAGATCCCGCAGGACCTTGCCGACGAACGCGCCGAAGACGAGGCCGTTCACGATGCCGACCATCCAGCCGAAGTAGAAGGAAACGGGCGGCTGAAGCGCCAGCTTGGCGAACGGATTGCCAGCGGCTTCGAGGGCCTGCTGGCTCACGGAGAATTCCCGCACGACCAAGCACGCCCCCACGAGGAACCCGAGCGAGGCCAGCACGCAGACGAGGCTCCACACGCGCCCAAGGACGCCACGCTTCGGCTGCTCGGCCTCGAGCGCCACGACCGGTCCATTCGAAATCGCTTCCATGCTCCATCCTCCCTGCGGGGCCTTGCCGGACACGGCATCCGGGATCGCCACGCGGAGAAGGTGGGGCCGGGAGGATCGAAGAAGACGGCGGTTCAAGTGGCGGCCTTCCTGTCCGACCTGGAAGGGAAGCGGGACGCCCCCATATGCACATTCGCGAACGGAAGAGAGAGGATCATGCGCAAGAGCGCTTCCACGGACAAGCCAGGCACCGCTCAAGAAATCGCCCGCCGTCTTGGCCTGATGAAGCACGCCACCGATTCCGCATCGCTCGAAGGCGTGCAGATCGACGAGCGCACCAAGGGATGGCTCGAGGATTTCGCGCACGGACGGTTGAGCGAGCAAGAAGTCATCCGGCGCATCAAGGCCGATGCCTAGTCGTCGGACGGGAATATCGCCATCAGAGCAGCATCCACGACGCAAGCCAGCAGCGCATCCCCGGGGCCATGGGTCCAGATGCAGGAGACCTCCGCCATCTCATCGAGGATGGGACGGAACCACATGCCATCTGCCCTTAGAACACCCCACTCCGCAAGCAGGTCGAAGTTTCCCCGCGCGTCTCGCCCAAGGAAATGCTCGATGGCCGTCCGGATGGCGTCTTTCGGATCGTCTATGCCCTTGTCCTCGAGCAAGGCGGCCAGAGCCGCGATTTCAGCGTGCTTCTCCATCGCATCCCATTCCATTCCATTGCTCCGCCCAGCATATGTGTTCTCTGTCCGACAGGGAACGCATCGAACCCACAACACAAGTTATCGCCCCTTGCCCGTGATCGCCGCCTCTCCCATGACCATCCCACAATCACCTGACGGAGCATTGCAGATGGAACGCACCGAACGGGCTATTCTCGAAGCCTTCTCCCGGTCCGAGATCGGCTATGAGGATGCTTGCAATGCCCTGGGGATGGCGGACCCGGACTGGCGTGCCATCATCGACAGACTGGCGCACCACGGCCTTCCCTACCCGCATCCGGCAGCGAAGAATCCGAACCACAGACAGAACATCGAGCGCGCCAAAAGGCTTATTGCCTCCCATGGCAAGCCCATTCCACGGGTCGACATGGAGGGCTTCTGCGAGGTCCAGAATGTCGCCGACATGCCTCAGGATGACTTCGACAAGCTCATCGCCGGGATGCAGAAGGCCCTCGACGAGTGGGAGGAGGACGAATCCTAGGAGATGCCGAACCGCAAGGCCGAATCTCCATCAAGAGGCCAAGAGCCGCCAGGCCTACAGGAAAGCCGCCAAGGGAGGTTGCCGGCCCCGAGACCCACCCCAGATCCCTCCCAGGCCGCCGTCGTGGCGCAGGCGGGGAGAAGCGGAATGGATCAGGACATCGGAAGGCATCTCTGCGAACGGCGTGGCACCCTCGTCCATGTGGATGGCGCCGCGTGCTTCGATCTGGCTTCCCATCCAATCCGTGAGGCCGACGGCCCGTGCCATGACTGCTTCAGGGAAGGAGGTCCGGCGAAATCAGCACGGCTCCTCTCAAGCCATGAGCTCCTCGAATGGAGGATGAGAGAGGCCGAAAGGGCCGGGGTCGCGAAGCCCGAGATCCGCTCTGCGCTCAGTTCTTAAGATGGGTCCTGGCAAGCCGCGGAAATCGCGGGGTCCGGACCATCAATGGTCATTGGCTGCATCGACAGCAGCGCTGGCCTGCATCCGCGCTTCAAGCTGTTCGTGCGAAGAGAGCGCCGCCAGGCAGCGCCTGGCTTCGAAACGGACCACGTCGCTGGGATCGTTCAGATAGGGAACGACAAGGGCCCCCGGCAGTTTTCCTGCACGAAGGAGCGCACGCTGTTGAAAGGAATCCAGAGGCTTCCCTTCGGTTGCCATGTCCATGAAGCCTGCAAGCGCATCCTCGTGCTCGCCGATTCCTCTTGGATCGAAGAAGAAGAACATGAGTTGTATTTCCAAGAGGCTCGTTTCGATAGGAGCTCGATCCGGCTCTCGACCCTGTTCCACGGACCGCGACAAAGCGTCGATGCCTTCTCTCAGCGCTTCGAGATCTTCCAGGGCCTCACGAGTCCCCAAGAAACCTCTGAGCCATGCCCGGATGCGGGAAACCATCATTTCCTCCTGGTTCCCCCGGCCAACCCGGAGGGCGGTGCGCGCCGGCAGGTATTGCTCCTGCCTCCCCATGGGGATCCGTCATTCGACGACGCACAGATTCCTCAGGCGGCCTACTCACCTCCCTTCTGGAATCCTCCCGCCGCGCGGCGGACCGCATCCGCTTCGGCCTGAGTGCGGGCACCGAGCTGGAGCTCGATCTCCTTCCTTTCGGCGCGAGCCAGCAGGGTGCGGAGACGGCTGACCTCTGCGCTGGCAGCAGCCTGGGCACGCGCCATGATGGGGCCCGTCTTGATCTCGGCCAGGATACGAGGCGGAACCCGCGCTTCCCCAGCCGCCCACCGCTGAACGCGGCGCGGATCGATATCGAGTTCCTGAGCGAGGGAATCCTTCCACCCGCCTTCCCAGACGGTCGAGGCGATCCCCGCCAGCTCATCCTGCCGCGGCTTGATCAGGCGGAACCGGGCATCCTCGGCGGCCTCACGGCCGATCCCCCTGCTGATCTCCTTGATGGCGCGGTCCGAGTAGCAGGAGAGGTTGGGGCTCGGTGCGTCGGAATCGGCCCAGACCGGCGTTCCCGTGCGCTTGGTGAGCCGAACCCGGGCGTTTCCTTCGGAGAAGGACCGGGCCATGGCCTCCAGCAGGTCGCGGTACTCGTCCTCGGTCAGGTCGCCGTCGTCGAAATTCGGGGCGAGGGACCAGCCGGGGCGGACGGCCTCGATCCACGCCTCCACATCCTCTTCCCAGGCGTACAGGGCAGCCTCGTAGGCGGCCGCATCGGCCTTGGTGACCGCCAAGCCAGCGAGGATCTCGACCCTGTGGGAATCCGGTTCCGCAAGGAGCGCCGCACTGGCGGGTGCGACCGACACGCTGTCGCGCTTCGTGAAGCCATCCTCTGTATGCCTCTCGGCATCGGCGCGGGCCTCCTCCTCGGTGGCGCCAATGCCCCACAGGTAGTCATTGACGAAGCAAGCGAAGCCCGCGGCCACCGGAGCGGTCGGGCGAAGAGGAAGGGCAGGGATGGTGGATTCGGTCTTGGTCATCGCGGCCTCCATGCCGTCTGCGGGTGTGCGGCCCCTGCCGCGTTCCCCATACGTTCTACATGGAGCAATTCCCGATTCCGGCAACCCCCTAAAACGCTGATTTCCACGAGGATCCGCGCCTGGCGCCCGTCAAATGATATTGCCATGCGCCAGCGCCAGGGGATCACAGACCTTCCGCCCGCCCATAGTCTTTGACGGCTCCGATTAGGCCGCCATCCGCAGTTCCTCCGAGCCCGCCGCATCCGTGGCGGAAACCTCGGAGATCGCCACGTCGAGGATGTCGCGGGCCAGGGCGTAATCGAGGCGGCGACGCAGCAGGCCATCCTTGCGGATTCCCTTGAAGGCCGTGAGTAGGACATCGCCGGTTCCGGCCCGCAGGGTGCCCAGGATCCGGTTCGCGGCCGCCATGATAAGATCGACCTGCTCCGCGGAGAAGGTCGCATCCAGCGCGATGCGCGTGTTCGAGCGCGAGGCGGAGCTCACACCGTCGATCTCCCCGCCGCGGACGAAGCGGATACTGGCCCCGAGGGTGCCGTCGATGCCGCGGAGGCCGATGGCCCCGTCGGGGGCGTTGAACGCCATGCTGTGGCGCCGTTGCGGCCGCGGCCGCATGGCCTCGAGATCGGCGAGGGTCCCCAGCAGTTCCTCGCCGAGGAACACGTCGCCGCGTCCCCGGCCCGGTCCCCACATCGCCAGGCACACCGGATGCTCCGTGTCGTCGAACAGCCCGGCGCCGAGGCACACGACCGCCTCCAGACGCTCGCGGAACAGTCCGCTGGTGAGGAAGGACGCGGGGATGATGGCGGCCACATGGCCCGCGTTGTCGAGGCAACGCGCGATGGCCTCCTTGTACAGGTCGTCGTGCCGCGCGCCCTCGGGAAAGGACAGGCCGCGACGTGCCGCCGAGTTGCGCGCGAGGTAGGGCGGATTGGTCACCACCACGTCGAAGTTCTCCGGGAAATCAGCGATCGTGTCCCGCTGGACGATGCCGTCGGCCTGCGGCTCGATGTCGAAGGCGGTGTGCATCCCGAGCAGGCCCTCGTCGGCGAGATGCCGAAGAAGATGCCCGGCGCCTGCAAACGGCTCCAGAAGGACGGCGACGTCGGGAAGCCCGGCTCCCTTCGCCCAGGCCTTGAAACGGGCATGCCCGAATGGGTTCGCCCTGGTGAAGAATTGTCCCTTCTCGACCTTGCCGTGGCAAGGCGCTGCGCATTCCTTCGACATTGGAATTCCCCCGTATCCGGGGAGCCCATCGGCTCCGAGGACACGGAGTTGTGTTCACGTCAAAGAACCCGATCCGGAGGGAGGAAGATTCTTTTCAGGCAGCCAGCGGCAAGGCCAGCTGCATGGCCCCGCCCATCGGAAGGACAACCCCGAAGCCGCTCAGGAAAGCCTTCGTGTAGGCCCGGAACCCGCCGCGGAACGTCTTGCTCGTGCGCTCGATCCAGAAGGCCAGATCCTCGCCGTTGAGGACGGACTGGAGGGCGGCGGGGTCCGCCGAATGCGGGACGACCGAGTAGCCCGAGAAGAAGGCCGCCTCGGGATCGGGCTGAAGCCGGAAGCTCGGCGCCTTCGCCATGGGCGGAGTGAGGAGCTGGACGCCGAAGGCGGTGTCGAGCCCCTGCGAACGCCCGTAGGCGTACCACGCCACCGGATTGGCCTTGCCGCGATCGCGGGCGTCCAGCCGGCGGCGGTTGACTACGAGGTAGGCATAGCCCTTCGGGAATTCCCGGGCGAGGCGCTCCTCGTCCAGGATGACCGAACGCCCGGTCTCCCGCGAATACGGGAAGAGGATGGCCAGCCGCTGGTCCTCGCCCTTCCACGTCGACGCCTTCACGACGCGCCGCAGCAGGCCGGTCTCGATCTCGACCTCCTGCCCGTCCCGGCACCGCAGGCGCGTGAGGCCCGTGTCCGGGTCATCGTGCAGGCGAGTCATGACATAGACCTCATCGGCCAGGGTGAGCAGCCCGACGCTGATCCGCGCCATCTTCCCCAGCGGCACGCCACGGCCAGCGAGCACCGCCAGGCGCCGCCGACCCTCGGCATCGTCCAGCACGGGCACATCGGCCAGAAGCGCCGAGCAAGGCACCTCACCCCGGTCCTCGGCATCGGCGCCGTTCCAGTCCATCAGCCGGAAGGCTTTCCCGGCCCGGCCCTTCTCGACGACGGCGACCGCGACATAGGCGGTGGCGCCTTCGAAGACCTGATGCTCGCCGAAGCGCACGACGACCTGCAGCCGGCCATCGGCCATGTCCTCGCGCAGGGCTTTCCCGGTCCGCGAGGCGAGCCAGGACGAAGGAGCGAGCAAGACGGCGCGGCCGCCGGTGCGCAGCATGCGGTGCGCCAGCTCGAAGAAGGCCACGTAGAGGTCGGTGGCGCCCTTGGCGCACACGGGCAGGGACTGGACCCGCCGGCGCTGCTCGGGAGAAAGGTTCTGGATGCGCACATAGGGCGGATTGCCCACCACGAAATCCCGCGTGCCCCGGACCTCCTCCTGAAAGGCCTCGGCCAGCGCATCCCCGACGCGCAGATCCCAATCCACCCCGGGGACGCCCCGGGACGCCGCTGCAGCATCCAGCCGGGCGCGGCAAGCCGCTATGGCCTGCTCGGAGACATCCATGCCGAGGATGGCCTTCCTCAGGCCCTGGGCGACGGCCAGGGCATCAAGCCCCCGAGCACGGCCGGCGTCGCACAGGCGCTCCACGACGGGCTCCAGCAGGGCGCCGTCACCGCAAGCGATGTCGGCGAAGCTCTGCCCCCACGGATCCTCCGGCACCCCGCCCCACTCCAGCATCCGCTCGGCCAGCCAGCGCGGCGTGTAGACAGCACCCAGCGCCTTGGCATCCGTTGACGGACGACAATCCGCACCGCCCCGCTGGGCGGCGACACGCTTCTTCGACATTGAAAATCCCCCGCATCCGGGGAGCCCACCGGCTCCGAGGGCGAGGACGTGCTGTCGTCGGTCGGAAAACCAAAATCGGGGGAGCGAGATTCTTTCCGGGCCGGCTCATGGCACCGGATCAGGGCCGCCAACCGTTATTGATGGCGGCCTCTTGCCGGCGGAATGCTCGCCACCGTGATGCGAGCTTCGAGGAGCTCATGGGCGGACGGGCGCAGATCGTCCATCCGGTACTTGGCACCTTCGCGGAGCATTTCGTTCTCTTCGTCGAGGAGGGCGAGGATCGCCCAGAGTGGCAGTTCGTCCTCGTTGAGGTCGAAGAAGGCGCCTTTGTCGTCCATCGACAGGAGCTCGCCGGCGCGGAAGCGTTTCAGAAGGAACACCACCGAGGAGACATGTCGGCGTCGCTCTTCCTCGGCGGCCTGCACTTCGGCCCTGAGGTGATCCGCGAATTCCCTTGTGGCCTGCCTGCTGTGATGGGCCTCACCGTCCATGACCGCCTCCCTGGGCAATCACCTCCGCCATCCTCTCCCGGATCCGCGTTCCGCGCGGGAGCGTCGCCAGGGCGAGCCGGTCGGCCAACGTCTCAGCCAGCTCGAGGAGCTGGGCGAAGCCGGCGGGGATCGCCGCGGTGCCGGAGGTCCATTCGCGAACGCGGCGCCGGTTCAGCGGGCGGCCGCCGTCTTCCAGGCCGTCGGCCAGCCAGGCGCGCCATGCGGGGCGGCCGCGGTAGCTGACGCCCGGATACAAGGCTTGCCCGATCCTCTCGATATCAACGGGGGTCATGCTACACGCTCCCGGAAGGACGCAAGGGCCATCTCCCATTCCAAGCGCTCATGGGCGCTCGCGCCGTTCAAGCGACGCGCGACCTCGGCCTGCGTGTCCGGCAGTCCTTCCTCATGGAATCGGGCAAGGACACCCAGCGGAAGATGTACCGCATCCGAACGGGAAAGCACCGCCTGCCACACCAAGTCGTATGGCCCATGCAGCAATTCCTTGGGCATCCTCTGGACCTTTGGCGGACAATCGGCCATGCGGCAGATCAGATCCAGAGGAGCAGCCGGATTCTGAGCGACGAACGTGCGCACCAGCCGATCGCTGTCCTCTGCGAGTCGTTCGAGGCGTTCGACTGGAGTGTCCGGCGACTCCGCCTGCGATCGCCGCTTTTCGAGGGTGAGGCGGTCGTGGAGGATGGACACTGGCACCCAAAGAGGGGCCAAGGCAACAAGAGATGCCCACCGGAGGATGGAAGAGGCGAGATTGCGGGACATGCCATGAACCTTCCTGGATCCCCCGGCCGTTCCGGAGGGTGGAGTGCGCCCCAGGCCTGTGTCCCGGGTGGGCCGACTGGACGGCCGGCGCGCTGGGCTTGGCCTACTCCTGGAAGTGCCTGGTGAAGGAAGCCTGACCGCAAACACTGATGGATCCCGCGTCGGCATCGCGCATGTGCGGACCGGCTGCATCGACATAAACCGCCTGCTTCGCCAACCTCGCAACGGATCCGAAAACGTCGATGCTCTTCTCGAGGATGACACCCAGCGAATATCCGTCGTCCTCGCTTGTCATCCGGAGCAGCTCTGTTGCGGAAATCTGCAGACAAGAAGTTGCTTCCTCATTGGAGCTGACCGCAGCAATGACGCTGAGACTACCTGTGCTCGCGAAACGCCGAAGGCCTCTGCCCAGGTCGAGCCAAAACAGCTCATCTTTCCTGTCCATTTCAAACCCGCCGATGTCCAAGACGACGACCTGGACGCCATGCGCGTTCATTGCGTGGTTGATACCCAGGAGGATCTCATCGACGGTTGGGCAAATCGTTGGCAAATAAACAGTGTTGTCAGGAATCGCAGACAGATACGCCTCCGCCTTTGCCGCAAGTGAAGAGATGTCTCTGCCAGAAGAGTTGCGCAGCCACTCCATTCGCAGGTTCATTCGACGGCAGGCCATTCTCAACTCGATCTCCTCGGGCGAGTGCACGAAGGTGACGAAGAGGACCTTGGCCCCCTGAATGTTGAGATTGTCCGCCAACGTGCCGCACAGGATCGTTCGGGTTTCCGCGCTGGCGGCGTCGATAACGGTGAAGGTTCGAGGGCGAATTCCGTCGATCAGGGCATCCAGAGCATAAATGCCAGTTGAGAACGTCGCCCCGGCGGCCAGGCGTGCTTCGATGGCCGCGCGGGCAACTTCGTGCTTCGTCCGCAACGACGGTAATTCGGCGTGGTTGTCCATGGTTTTTCTCCGGATCCCCCGGCCCGTCCGAGGGGCGGTGCGCGCCGAGGTCGCTAGGCCTCGGATTCAGCTCTCACGCAATGGGGCGGCTCATGCCCTCAAGATCTAGATAGGTGCTTTCCGCCTATCTTGACAGCCCTTCGAGCCAGAAATCGGAAGAGGATCCGATCTTTTTCCGAGGCTGGCCGACGGCGGCACGTTCAGCGAGCGAAGAATCTTCGGCCGGGGCTTGTCCACAATCCTGGGCGGCCCCATAGGCTCGCCATCCCCCAAGATGGAGAGCCGATATGACCTGCACCGAAGAGACCCGCGCCATCCTCCTCGCCTTCGCCGGAATCCTCGGAAGCACCGAGAGCTCTCGCGACCGCTTCCGGATGATTGCCCTCGGATCAGACATCGCCAGCAAGGCCGGGATGGACAGTAAGGACTTCGAGGCTGCGGCGGACATGGCGAAGCGGGCCGAATACGCCCTGAACGATCACCACCCGCGCACGACCGCCGAATACATCATCGAGAGCCTTGAGGACGGCAGCATGCGGCCCGAGGACATGAAGGAATTCATCGCCGGAGAGGCCCAGGATATCGGCAAGCACTACGCCGATGGGATCATGAAGGAGCTCGCAGCCATTGGCCAAGAAGCCGAGAGGGCGCTCGCCATCCTGGAGAGCATGGGCCACTGATCACCGGAACGGGGCGGCAGGCCATTCAATGGTTTGCCGCCCATCCGCGCCCATGCAGGCGGACATCGCTGGGTCGGAACCGCCAAAGCGCATTGATGCCCCTTCCTGCCAAAGCTGCGGCTGGAAGCGCACTCAACGAGCGCGATGGCGCCACGGCTGGTCCCCCGAGCAATAGCGCCGACTCCCAACCTTGCACGCCTTTGCCCCGGGGGTTTGCCGCTCGACAAGCCACCCTTCCTCCGCAGGCCTCCGCGAGGCAGCCGACTGCACGCGAACATGATGATGGAAGCCATGTTCAACCATCGACGATCCCCCTGAAATCCCCCGGCCATCCCGGAGGGCGGTGCGTGCCTTGGTTCGACCACGCCGGCGTCCCCGTGGGGCCGGCAGGTACGCAGCAACGGTCAAGCGCCTCCCAGATCCAGGCTGCTGCGCGCCGCTTGGTTCGCGCGCAGCGCCGCCTCGATCCCTTCGCGCTCGCGCCCGCTGGTCCCGGCGATGCGGGCTTCCAGCCGGGCTTCCTCGGCATTGAGCGCGTTGAGCCGCGTGGCGGCCACCTCGGCCCTCGCCTTGGCGCGGGAATCCGCCCAGTCACCGATCCGCGTGTCGAGGACAGGGCCGGCCTCTCCATCTAGGATCCGCGCCGGAGCTGCCAGGAGGATCGTCTTCGGTCCGTTCGCCACGGGAATGAAGGCCCAGTCGGAAGAGGCCAGGGCGCGGGCGGTTCCGAAGCGCAGCTCCACCACCTCGCCGGCCTGTATGCGCCGCATCAGCTCGCCGCCGGCCGCCCGGTCCGCCCAGAGGGCGCCATCGAGGATGATGGTGGCCTGCTCCGCCAGGCGCTTGACCTTGTCCGTGGCGAGGCCGAGGGCATCGGCCGCCTTTGCCACGTCGACCTCGATGCGTGCGCCAAGCGCCAGGTCGAGTAGTTGCAGGACGCGATCGCTGACTTTCCGGTGCGCGGCGTTGCTCTCCGGGCGCACCCAGGCATGGACGGTCGCAGGAGGTGCCTGGACCATCGCGGCGACGTCCCTTTCGGAAAGGCCGTCCCGTTCCATGATGGCGATGAGGCGTTCGCGGTTCGTGGGCATCGTGCGTCATCCTTCTGCGAGGCGCCCCGAAGGGATTTCAAGCCCCGGACTATTCCGGGCGGTGGCAATGGGGCCACGACGCCCCGGGCCCTTGCGGCCCCCGCCAGGGTTTCAGGCGCTCTCGAAATCGTCGAGCGTGGTGTCGTCGGTCGTGAGGAGACCGGTCCAATTCGACAGCGGGCACCCCGTATCGTCCGTCGCGTCCTTCCCGATGGCTTCCATCCTGTATTCGGCGCCATCACGATTCAGCTCTTCAAGAGCGGCCTCCGCCACGGCCTCACTGGTGGTCCATCCGTAGTGCGTTTCCCGGTTCCATGCGGTGTAGCGGTAGAACATGGCTTGGCCCTCCTGTTGGCTCCCGAACTTTCGGGGCGGTGGCGGGCGCGGTCTCGAACCGCCGCGGCCCCGCCAAACGTCATCAAAGTGTGTCGTCGAGCTCGATGAAGGGGGCTGCCTGCAATGTCTCCGCCACGAGAATGCAGGCGTCGATTTCGTTCCGCTTGAATCCTCTGCTCGTCCTGCACAGGCGAACGTATTGGGAGACCGGGTTTTGCCCGGAAATTCGGACAAGTCCAACATCGGCGATCGCAGCCATTCCCTCGCGCTTGGGCTCCTTCCCGCTCGCGACAAGGGCCATCTGGGCGCGGAACGCCGTGGCCGCCTTTTTGGCGTTCATGCGACCCTTCTCCAGCAGCTCGATCGCCGCCAGCACGTTTTCCATCGTCGCCTTGTCTTTCATGTCGGACATTTCCGCCTCCTCTTCTCCGCTGGCGTTCGCGTTTCGTTCGCCTAAGGTTGATATGGATACATCGTATCCATTCGTCAAGGGCCATGAGGCGGAATTCGGCGGTTTTCCGCGCTTTTTTCTCGACCTCCCGTCCAGGCTGTCAGTTGTAATTGCCGGCCGAAACGCCCTGGCTTTGCCGTACCGAAAGCTCATCGACTCGCAGCCGGATACGCACCATGTCATTCCATGGACGCACGATGCGGAGAAGGAAATGGAAGCCATCGCAAGGGCCTGCTCGGATCCAGCAACGCCGGCCGAGGAGCTGGAGCGCCTGCTCGACGCCTGGCCGCAGCCCGAAGACGCGCCAGCCGATCTGCTGCGCAGGGCGGCCGAGACGCCCGACCCCTTCGCGCTGCTCTCCCTGGTGTCCCACCCCAACCTCCCGCTGGTCCGCCTCGCGGAAGCCGCCGATCTGGCCGTGCGCTGGCATGACGACGAAGGCCGCTACGGACCACACCTGACGACGAAGGATCTCCCCCTCGATCGGCTGGCCATCCTGGCGATCGACGGCTCTACCGCGGTCCAGCACGCCATCGCGCTCCGCATCCTCTCCGGCCCTGGAGGCGTGGCCCCTCTGCTGATGGCCATCCTGGCCGAGGCCGAGCGACGCGACGCACCCGTCATCCTCGCCAGCGCCGAGAACGAGCCATTCGGCATCGCCGACGCGCTGTTCATCGGCGTGGAAATCATGGCCGCCGGGGAAGGACCGAACGCGCCAAGCTCCTCCGAGCGTCTGGATCTCCTGTCGCGGCTGGAAGCCGTCGGCATCCGCGGGCCGGCCTGATCCTCGCGATTTGCGCCGCCGGATGGATCGGGGTAGGCTGCCGATCCGAAAGCCGCAAGGAGCATCGACGCGGCACGCAATGGAGGAAGCCGCTTGCCGAACCACGTCACCACCCGCGTCGTCCTCCACGGAGAGCCCGAACAGATCGCCGCCTTCCTCCACGCGCACATCCGGGAGGACCAGGAAGGAAAGCGGTTCCTCGACTTCGAAACGGTGATCCCGATGCCTGACGTCGTCAGGATGACCGATGCGACCGCCGAAACCCAACTGGGTTTCGTCACGGTCATGAGGGATGCCGAAGCCGCCGCTCGGTATCTCGAATATCCTTGGATCATGAATGCAGGGATCACCACACCCGAGCAGCTCTTCGAGTGGGTCGAGCGGACCCGTCCGGAGAGCATCGCGAAAGGCATCGTCTCGAAGCAGGCTCTCGCTGAGACAGGACATGCCAATTGGATGGAATGGACCAATGAGTCCTGGGGAACCAAGTGGAGTTCCTACGACTACAGCGAAACCGATCCTGCTGAGGCTGGCCCGCGATTCGAGTTCCGGTTCAACACGGCTTGGTACTTCCCCATACCTATCTTCGAAAAGCTGGCGGACCGCTGGCCGAAGATCGCGTTCGAGATCGACTGCTACGACGAGGGCGATACGTTCGAAGGGACCGGCTGGTTCAACGGAAGCGCCGACGATCCGCCCTTCGCGCTCTACGACGCAGGCACGAACGAGGGCGTCCAGCGTCGCGTTTACGGCGACGAAGTCCTGGAGAACGAGCGGAATGAGCATGGATAGGAAGCATGCCGCCGCGCTGCATGCCGCGATCAGGAAGAAGGATCCCGATGTCGTCGTGCAGCTCCTGGGGAATGGCGTGCCCCCGGACGCCTGGGGCATCCAGTACGGCGACGACCTCCCCATCCACGCCGCCGCCTCCATCGGCGGCGATGCCGGCATCCGCATCCTCGAAGCGCTGATCGACGCCGGAGCCGACATCGACGCGCTCAACGAGGAAGCCCTCACTCCCCTCCACATCGCCGTCCAGAGGAACCGGAAGGACGACTGGGCCTCGGCCCGGCTCCTGGTCCGCCGGGGCGCCCAGGCCGGTCTCGTGGAGAAGGGATGCGCCTGCCATCCCCTCAATGCGCCGGAGCACGCCCTCACCGAGGGGCATGGAACGGCGGTGCTGGCCATGCTCCAGGAAGGACTGGACCCCCGCATCCATGGCGCTTCCGGCTCCCTTCTCTGGTACGCCGCCTACGACGATCCGAAGATCCTGGCGATCCTGCTCGCCCAGGGAGTCCATCCCGCGGAAGGAATGGAGATCCAGCGGCTGCCAACGCGCCGCCGCCAGGCGCAAGGCATGGGCCTCGTGGAGCCCCGGGCCGAATCCCCGCTGGCGCGGGCGGCCGAGCAGCTCGAAGCCGTCGGAACGGATCTGATCGCCATCCATCCGGCCTATCATTGCTTCCGCCTCCTCGTGGAGGCCGGCGCCGATCCCGACGCGGCCGATGGCCCGGACGGCAAGACGGCATGGGAGAGGATGGGCGATGCGGCTCCGAAGGTCCGGGATCTGCTGCGGACAGGGAAAGGCCCCATCGCGTCCTATCGGCACGGCCCGCTCGAAGAGAGGGCATCGCTCCTCCGATCCGACGCCGACGCTTCCCGGAAGAGCATCGCCGCCCACCTGGCGGAATGGGAAGCCGCCCTGGAAGGCGAAGCGCCGCTTCCCTGGCCGATGGCCGCCATCCTGCGTTCGCCATCCCTTCCGGACGATCTTCTCCCAACCGCCGCAGAGCTCGCCGTCCGCGGCCTCGCGCAGCGCCATCCCCAGTACGACGGCGCCATGGGAACCGACGCGATCCTTCTGATGATTCCGCCGGAACGCTGGCCCGTCATCGCCTGCGCCGGAAGCGCCGCCTTCCGCGACGCGATCTCCGCGCGCCTCGATGCCGACCTCAAGGAAGCGCTTTTCCTGTGGACGAACGCCGCCTCGACGAAGGGGCTGGAGGAGGAGCAGGCCAAACGGCAGAAAAGCCATCTGCATCGGCTCATGGAGACGTCCCGCGCCATCCTGCGGGCAGCCGGCAGCCGCAAGGCCGAGACCGGAGAGCCGCCGATCCGGGATGGACTGGCCGCAGCCCTCTCCGCCATCGCCAGGGAATGGCTCGCCCGGGCCGACCTCACCGCTGGGGAAGAGCTGGAGGTACTGTCCGACTTCGACCTTGCCGGGATTCCCGCGCCGAAATCAGGACGGAGCGCCTGATCCGCACCATGTCGCATGGAGCGCAAAGGAGCCTCCATGCCATCCCTGCCATCCATCCGCTTCCTCGCCGCGGCCCGCCGCCTGGCCACCCTGGTGCCCATGGGCGATGACGACGCGGTGGCCTTCGGCCTTCCGGACATTCCCGGCGCCGCAGCCGTGCTGCGCTACCACACCCATCGCTTCGACGGCGCATGGAGCTCCTTCGCAGCCGACCTGATGTCCGAGGAAGCCCCCGGAGACTCCAGCCCGCCCTTCATGGTGATCGCGCCGGACAGGATCGCCGGCAAAATGGTCGCCGCTACGGTCGAGGAATTCGGCGAGGGCACCAGCAGGATCCACGCCCGCTGGCGCGAAGCGATCGGAAGGGATCTGAATGCAGGCGCCGTGCGTCCGCTGGGAGATCACATTCCCGTCGAGAATCTGGCCCGAGTGCCTTCCGATATCCTGATCGAGCTTCCCGACCCTTTGATCCTGCGCATCCTCTGGGAGCCGAAGGAAGCCAGCGCCCACGAGAGGCTGGAGTTCGAGATGGCCCTGCGTGCCGTTCTGGACGGCATCCGGTAGCCCGCCTGCACGGCATCAATGCCGGCGATCAGGCGAGGGAGCCTTCCTGGGGGAACAGGCACCGCCGCAGCGCCGGAGACAGCAGGGCATCGGCCCCGGTGGTGGCCAGCCCATGCAGCAGGCCCTCCAGCCGCCATTCCTCATCGGACATGCCGGCCGATGCGGCCTCCGACCGGTCCAGCTCGCGGGCGACCGCCCCGAACACCAGCTCCATGATGCAGTGCGCCCGGTCCTCGTCCATCGACGCCCAGAGGCGCTCGATCTCCGCCCCGTCCAGGCGGACAGGCTTCAGCGTCTCCACGAAGGCCGGGCCCTCGTCGGGGAAGGTGCGCGCATCCTCGAAGCGCAGGCGGAAGCCGGTATGCCATTCGAAGGCGTCCTCCGCCAGGCGGAGGAGGGAGTCGATGCCGCAATCCGGGCCGTATCCCGGCAGGATCACGGGCTCGCGGATGGCCCGCAGCGATTCCCCGAAGCGTCCAAGCAGATGGACCGCTCCCTTCGCCCAAGCCAGCTCCTCGATGCGCCGCTCCGCGACGTTCCAGACCAGGACGCGATGCGAGCTGCCGGACTGGTGCGCCCGGAGAAGGACCAGTCCATGACGCGTCGGAAATCCGCAAGGCTCGGATCCGTCCGCACGCGGTCCGATGGGACGGAAGCCGCACCGGTCCTCCATGCGATCATAGGCCTCGAACCGATCGGAACGCAGCTCGACGCCGGCATCCTCCAGGGCCTCGGCCACGGCCCGGAACTCGACGAGCCGCATCTCCGGCAGCAGCCCATGTCCGGCCACGGGAAGCGCTGGCGCGCCGCCGAGCGCATGGAGGATGCCCGACCGGAGATCGAAGGCGTGGGAGAACCACGGGGACAGAGCGGCCAGAACAGCATCCGCCGCCGCGCCGTCGTCGATGGTCCAGGTCTTGGCGCAGCCGTTGTATCGGCCGCCGAGGGACTTCACCGCCTCCCGGATCGCGGCGAGACGATCGGGGTCCGCTCCGCCTCCCCAGCGCAGCACCAGGGTGCGGGGCTTTCCCTTCGCTCCGCCCTCCGCGAGCAGCAGCAGGGAACCCGGATCCACGGACCCGCCGGACGCTTCCGAAAGCAGCTCGGCCCCCACGGCGAGGACCGAACCCGGCCTGCGGGAGAAGGCCACCGCATCGAACCGCCACCGCCAATCATCGAGTCCGTCGCATTCGCCCAACCGGATGATCGCCATGGCCGCCTCCTGTCCCGTCATGATCGATCTGGAGCAGAAGGGGCCTGAAGTCGAGGGGGCGGGATTCCTTCGGAAATGCTTCAGGAAAAAGCGAAGAATGCGCCTGCGAGGGGTTGATGCTAGGGCGAATCGCCCTACCTTCTTAATAGGCAATCACGCCGCAGGAGGACGACATGGCGACCACACGGCTCCGCACCCTCGAACCGCATGTGCTCGCGCCGATCGCGAGCCGCGAGATCAGCTTGAGCGCGCTCGACCGTCGGCGCGCCACCGCATTCCGCGTCCCCCTTCCAGCCGCGACCGGTCGTGCCCTGCGGCGCGGCGACATCGACGAGGCGCTGGACCTGGCGAAGGATCTCGTCTCCGAGCCTTGGCTGGAAAGAGGGTACTGGCGCTGCGAGGAGAAGCAGGAGGAGCTTGGATGGGTGGTGGAGACCATTTCCGCCAGCTCCGCCACGGCCCGGGAAGTCGTCGGGATGAAGCGCGCCCTCCATGCGGCCAAGATGCTCATCGGCGAAGCCGGCATCCCCGCCTTCCTCTTCGTCGCCGAGAGGATGAGGGATCGCAGCGACCTCACATCCATCCCATCCGTCCGCCTCAGCACCGCGTTGAGGAAGCTCGGATGGAACATCGCAGCCTGAGGGGGAGGACCACCATGGAACACGACGAATTCAACACCGCAGCCCGCATCCTCTACCCTGGCGCAGCCACCGCGCGGGGACAGGAGATGACCACCGCCAGCCTGGCCGACGGCCTCGGGGTCGAAGGCCGCAAGATGCGCAAATGGAAGGGCGGGCAGAACTCCGCGCCCGCCATCGTCTCCGACGTCATCCTCGCGGCCGCGACGGTCGCCGACGATCTCGCGCTGGCCGACCAGCCCCGTGGAACCCGGATCGTCTGGCGCATGGCGGATGTCATCCGCGACAAGGGAGCGCGCATCCGCGACCTGGAAGCCCGCATCGCCGAACTCGAAGCCCGGTCCCCGGGCTGAAGCCGCCTTCCGGGGGCCGCCCTTGCCAGTCGCTACGACCGCTGGGAGGAGCGAGCGCCGGCCTTTGCTGCGGCCTGCAGCTCGGCCTTCGTCTCCTCGACCAGCAGATCGAAATCGAGCCTCTCCTGGGCGTTGTACCGCGAGATCCGCGCATCCAGCCATTCGCGGATGGTCTCCGCCCGCTCCTCCTGCCTCTCGCCGCAAGGCGGTTCCCTGAGCGATTCCGCGGCGAACAGCCTGGCGATGGCCTTGAACGGGGCATGGCGGTTCGTGGCGATGAAATACCGAACGTAATCCTCCACGTCCGTCGCCAAAGCGAGGAACACCTGTTCCGGCAAATCTTCCTGTTGAGCAAGGGCAGCTCTCACGCCGAGGGCTTCATCGCCGGCCAGAGCGATGATCATGCGCTCCGGCAATAGGCGTCCTCTCCGTGAGATCGCTGCCCTGGCGCATTCGTCGATGCTGGCGGCCAATATCTCCAGGATCCTCTCGGACAGCGGCTGCTTGCTGGCCGCGAGCGACTCATGGAGACGCGGATGCTCCGCAATCGCTTCGATGAGAGGCTCCGGCAGCATCTGCTCTCGATCGATTGCCCAATGCGCGCCATAGGTCGAATAGAAGAACGGAGGCGAGTGGTCGTCGATTTCCATATATCTCTGATTGAAGATCAGAGACGAGAGGACGTCGATTTCCAGGTCCTCCTTTCGCTGGGCGACGACCCAGCGCACCTCATCTTCCGTGTCCGCCGCCAACAATCGGATGATGTGCTTGGGCAGCATGACATGGGCGGCGACCATCTTCCGAACATCCACCCGCTCGTGGGCTGAAAGGATGGCAAGCGCCGACTCCGGCAGGCTTTCGTATTCCAGCAGGCGCTTGCAAACATCCGCATCGGCATTCGCGGCGAGCGAGGCAAGGACGGGTTCAGCCAATGGAAACCCCTCGGAGCCCCTGCCTGCAACGGTACAGCGGACATGGCTGCTCCTATCGGAGGACAGGGCAAGAAGGATTCGGTCCGGCACCTCCAGCTTCCTGCCGGCGATGCCGGTTCGCACCTCGATGTCCGCATCGCTCGCCAGGGCGCTCATGATCGATTCCGGCATCGGCATCGGGCGCCATGCGACCGAACGGCGAACCGCACCTGCGTCATCGGCAGCAAGCGAAGACAGGACATCATCAGGCAGATCCTGCCTGCGAATGGCGACGGCACTGCGAACCGATTGCTTCGCATCGGCAGCCATCGCGCGGATGGCGCGCTCAGTCAAAGGCTGCTCGCGCGCGGCGATGGCCAGGCGAACGGTCACGTCCGTGTCGAGGGCCAAGGCGTCGATGATCCGGTCCGGAAGCGGTCGGCTGCGCCGAGCGACGAGGATGCGCTTGCGCGCACTGCCTGACGCGACGGCCGCGAGATCATCGCCATCCAGCGCTTCGATGTCCGCAAGAGCGGAGACCCGTTTCCCTGTTCCGGATTTTCCCGCTGGATTCACGCCGCATCCTCCCGCCGATTTCCTCGCGCATATTGCCGCCGAGCGGCATGGCTGTCCATGCCGCACGGCACCGCAGGATCCGGCGCCGTTTCCGTTTCCGCCCCAGATAGGCTCCGATCGCGATGCGTGCAGGCGAGCATCGCACGGAGACAGGAGGAGGCCATGAAGCATCGGGCATTCGCCCTCGACGAAGCCGCCGAAGCAGGCTGGAACCATTCCCTCGCCCCTGCGGAGGCCTGGGAACCGCCTGAAGAGGCCGACGCGGCCTTCCCCTCGGTTCCATCCCTCAGGGCCCTGCTCGCCGCCGTACGGGCGGGAGCGCCGCTCCGCCGCTCGCCGTGGCATGGCGAGGACCACTGGATGCGGGTGGCGGCCGCCGGACTGGCCATCCGGGATCTGCTGCGTCCGGAAGCGGACGGGGTGGTGCTGGTGCTGTTCGGGCTCCTGCACGACGCGTCGCGCCTAGCGGAGAGCGGCGACATCGGGCACGGGCCCCGGGCCGCGCTGGCGGCAGGGCGGCTCAACGCCGCCGGGCTGATCGTCCTGGATGGAGATCGCCTCGATGCTCTCCGCCGCGCCTGCCGCGGGCATACCATGGGAAGGACGTCGGAAGACCCGATCATCGGGACCTGCTGGGACGCCGATCGCTGCGATCTGCGCCGGGGAGGCCTGCGCCGGGACCCCTCCCTCCTCTCCATTTCCGAGGAAAAGCTCGGCGCCGTCGATGCGATGACCGACGGCGCTCCGAAATCATGGACCGGGCTGCTCCGCTGGGCTCAGCGCCCCATGCCCTTGTCCGGCGTGGTTCTCGGACGGACAGGCTGGCCGTAAAACATCGCCGCTTCCCGGCGGATGGAGAGCACGCCGTTGACCAGCGTGACGCCGGACTCCCGCAGGCCGGGAACCTGGATGCCTTCCATCGGCTTCCTGCCGCTCACGGCGAAATGCTCGGCCTCGTAGGCCTTCCGTCCTTCCGGATCGAGGGCCGCCACCCTCCGCTTGACGAGCGCCGCGACATCCAGATCCGCCATCATGCGCGGGCGCGCCGCGATCCTGGCCAGTCCCTTCGGACCCATCGCCGGGTTCGACAGCGCCAGGCGGCGGAGCGACGAATGATCCAAGGCGATGGAGCTGAGGAGGTCGGGCGGCACCCGGGGGTCCGTGCAGAGGCGGAAGCGGACGTTCCTGCCGGCGTCGCCGGGAAGGGACGCCAGCCTCTCGTATTCCTTGGGCGAAAGCCCGGGCGTCTCCAGCTTCAGCTCGGCCTCATGGGCGACATGGCAGTCGAGCATGCGGGCGATATCCAGCCGCCGCTTCAGGAGAGGAACGTCGCCGGACACCTTCACGGATCCGTCCTTGAAGTCCAGCCAGGATGGGCGGAAGTCGTCCAGGCCGCCCGAGCGGTAGCCCTCGTCCCGGCAGAAGTCGTGGAAGCGCCGCAGGGCCCGGATGACATCCTGCTCGGGGAAATCCCCCAGGCTCTTCAGCGGCTTTCCGTCCGCGATCTCGGCGCGCTCGCGCGGCGTTCCGACGCAATCGATGATCTGGCGGACCGCTTCGTGGTAATCGGTTGGCGCAGCCATGGAAACCTCCTCCTGTCGGGCGACGAGGAGAAGGTGTGGCCGGATGCCGTTTCCGGGACTCAGGCGGCGGGAAGCCTCTCCATCGCCTCCATCTCCTTGCGCCAGCGGATCGGCTGCGCCCCCTGCCGCTCGGCATCGAGCTCCATGAGCCATTCCGGACGCGTGTAGCGCAGGATCCAGCGGGCCTCGGAATCGTCCGCGACGAGGCCGGCGACGAGGCCGCGCTCGGAACTGCGCCCGCCCGCCTCCTTCTCGCGATGCAGGACGGCATCCCAGCGCTCCAGCCACAGCTCGGCCCGCCTCACCGGATGCGGCTCCCGCATCGCCTTCCAGGTCAGGACATTCTCAGGGAGCGACATGACGCCGAGCCCCCTGTCGTCGTCGAACGGGTAGAGCACGAGCAGCCCCCGGCATTCGGCCTCCCAGGAGAACGCGACCATGGCAGCGACCTCCGCCTCCGTCGGCCCCTCGAACCGGAGGACGGCGGGAAGCATTACCGCCTCGACCCGCTCGCGGAGCGCGATCGCCCGCGCAGCCGCCCTACCCGCCTCGGCCGCCGCCGCCGCGTCGCCCGAAGCCGCCGCCTTCGCCGCGGCCTCCAGCCGGAACGCGTACATCCCCGGCTCGGCTCCAAGCACCGGCTCGATGCCATCCGGCAGGAATCCCCCGCCCCCGATCGACATGTCCTCGACGATGACCTTCATCCCATCCCCCTCCGCTGCCGCGCCCCCCGGCGCATGGAAATCACATGGGAGCTTCCGGCTCTCCGCCAAGCCCTTCCTCGGAATCGGCTTCCTCTCCGTCCAGGACGAGCCGCGCCCTCGCCGCGAAGGCGATGGGAAGCGCCTTCCCCAGGAAGGCTTCGAGGGGCATGGGGCGGGCGGGAAGAACCGCGAGCAGCTCGTCCTTGGCCTGATCCATGACGCCGGTCCATACCATCGCATCCGTGCCGAGGAGCCGGAACATCGCGCAGGCCGCATCGTAGCCGCAGGCGAAGGCATGCTCGGGTGCCTGCTCCGTCTCGGCGCGATGCCCCGCGAGGATGGCGAGGCCCGTCAGCAGCACCGTCCAGACGGGGCCGCAGGGCATGTCCGCCTCGATGCCCAGATCCTCGACGATGGCGCAGGCCGTCCGCCGCAGCAGGACATCGAGGAACTCCTCCTCGGATCCCGGCGAGAGGAGCAGCCTGCCCAGCTCGTCGTCCTCGATGATGAGCGGATGCGCGTCGTCGCGCAGGCCGCCGAGAAGCGCATTGGAGGCGGACACCTGCGCCGCGCGATCGTCGGCGTCGATGGCCTCCGGCGCCCAGGAGCGCAGGAGGGGCGCGGGATGGAACCCGCCAAGCAAGGCGGAAAGGAACTGGCTCCCCGCCCGAAGCACCCTGATCTCCGTTTCACCCGCCATCACCCGCCTCCTCTGCGGACCATTCCGCCGAGGAAGGAGATGGGGCCGGGCGACACCGGAATCGGAAGAGGAGGAAAACGGCGGAAAGCCCGGAAAATCGCTGGATGGGGGTGGACAATAGGCACAATGTGCCTACATCAGGATCATGGGCATCCCGCCCCGGCCGGAGACGCGACATGAAGGATCTGCTTCACCTCCTCGAAGGAATCCCCACGGTGCTTCGCCACAGCTCGAAGACGTCCTACGAGATCCTCGTCCTGCATCTCGAGGCCTACCGCGAACCCAGGCTCATGGTCATGACCGGGCCGCTGGTCCTCGACGAGGACGACCACAACAAGGTCCGCCGCCGCTACGAGCTCGCCTCGGCCCGCTACGAGACCATCGAGATCAACATCGAGGCCCTCCGCGAGGAGATGTCCGAGGATGGCTTCATGACGGAGCATGTCCTTCCGCTCCTTCCGGGATGGAGGACCTACGAGACCACCTACAGCCGCGCCGCCGGCACCGTCATCGTCCGGGCGGGAACGAACGAGATAGGGGTCGGTCACCACGCCATTCGCCTCGATTCCTGCGTCAGGGCCTACAACGGACCTCCGGCGCCCTGGGCCGACCGCCGCCGCGTCGCCGCGTGATGGAGGCCGCCATGCGCCCCGACGACCTCTCCCGCGTCGCCCGCGCCATCTACGGGGACAGATGGCAGCGGGATCTCGCCCGGGGCCTCCGCATCGCCGAGCGGACCGTCCGCTACTGGGCCGCAGGCGAAAGGGAGGTTCCAGATCACTACGCGGACCTGCTGCTGGCCATCGAGCCGCTGGCCGACCACCTCGCCATGCGGGAGCAGCCGAAGGGAGCCAGCCTCATCGGACGCCTCGTCGAGGTCGCGACCGCACGCGCCTGATGCGTCCCGTCCTGGACAACCGGCCCGCGAGGCAGCATCCTCCGGCAAGGAAGAAGGGAATCCGCCCAAGCGGGGGCGAGGACCGAACGCCCCCGATGGGCGGAAGGATTGACGATGCACATCACCGACAAGCCGTTCCACTCGCGGCTCTCCACCCTCATCACCCTATCCGTCGATGAGGAGGGCCGCTGCGCGATCACGACGCCGGGAGAACCGGCCGGACCGGGCGTGCTCGCCTATCCCCTCTTCCAGAGCGAGGATGGACACCACCGGGCGATCACCATCATCGCCCTCGAGAACGCCGATCTCGCCGCCGCCATGCACGGCTCGATGCCGGGCTCCGTCCTGCGCTCAGTCCGGGACGAGGGCGGCGTCCTCTGGATCGTCGCCCTGGCCGAGGACAACGAATTCGACGAGCTGTGCGTCCATCACGGCATCGAGCCGGGAACCGGCAAAGTCCAGCCGATCCTCCTCGCGCTGAGGGATGACCTCTCCCCCGTCATCCGGATGTAGAAGCTCAATGACCCCCAAGGAGATGGAGGCCGAAACGGCCGCCGTCGCCGCGCGGCTTCTCGCCGAGGCCTCCGCCGCCGCCCGGATCAGCCCCGGACAGGCCCTCGACCTCGCCCGCCGGGCCGTGGCCACGCTCGAGACCGCCTGCGTCGTCGCGCGCCTGGCAGGCAGGCAAGGCGGCTGAAGCGCAGCAGGCGCCGGATCGCTCCGACGCCCGCCCGCCATGCCCGAGAATCAGCGGCCCGCAGCCACGCGCGCCAGCTCGCGATCGGTTCCGAGGATATGCTCGGCCAACCAATCCTTGAGGAAGACGAGGACCGACATCGACAGCGTCGCCGAGCCGGAGACCAGCCGCGTGCGGAAATCCCCCACCTTCGCCACGAACTCGGCGTGCGCCGCCCGATGCTCGACGGAGAAGGCGTAGCCCGGAAGGGTGCGCATCAGCTCCTCCTCGCGCCCGAAATGCTCGACGGTGTAGGCCACCAGGCCGTCGACCACCTCGCGGGCCCGCGCCGGGCCGGATCCGTCCTGCATGGCGCGGTAGAGGTCATTGACCATGGCCACCAGGCGCTCGTGGTCATGATCGATCATGGCGTTGCCGACCTTCAGCGCATCCGACCAGGGAAGGAAATCCCCAGAGGATGCGGCATCGGAGATGGCCAGCGCCCCGATGTCCGAGAGGTGCCGATCGATGCCGGCCTTCAGGATCTCCGAACGGGAGCGCAGGGACACCGCCGCCGAATGCACCTGCCGGGATTCAGCATCGGTGCGCTTCGCCGCATCCAGCACATCCTCGGACGACGAGGACACCTCCGACGCCGCAGCCGCCACCGAGGCGGCGCCCCGGGCGATCTCGCCGGCGGCCGCCGACTGCTGCTCCACGGCCGAGGAGATCGTCCCCGAGATGCCGTGCAGCTCGCCTACCACGGAACCGATGGCCCCCAGCGCCGCGACGGCATCCTCCGTGAAGCCCCGGATGCTCTCGACCCGCTGCTCGATCTCTCCAGTCGCCCTCTGCGTTTCCGCGGCGAGCTGCTTCACCTCGCCGGCGACCACCGCGAAGCCCCTTCCCGCTTCGCCGGCCCGCGCCGCCTCGATCGTGGCGTTGAGCGCCAGCATGCGGGTCTGCGATGAAATGGTGCGGATGAGATCCACGACGGAGCCGATCTCGGACGCGCTGGCGGCCAGCGACCGCACCAGCCCATCGGTGCGCGCCGTCTCCGACGAAGCCGTCTCCGCCACGGAGGCCGAAAGGGCCACCTGGCGGGCGATCTCCTCGATGGAGGCCGTCAGCTCCTCGGCGGCCGCCGCGACCGTCTGGGCCGACCCCAAGGCCGTCGCCGCCGCTTCGGAAGCAACCGACGCCTGCGCCGCCGAGCGCTCGGAGGCCGAGGACAGGCCCTGCGCCGCGCCTTCGAGCTGGACGATGGACGCCTGCACATCGGCCATGGACGCCGAGGACTGGCCATCGAACTCAACGGTCAGGGCCTCGACCTTGCGGGCCCGCTCCACGCGGGCACGGCTCTCCTCCTGCGCCTTCGCATCGGAGGCGCGCCGTTCGATGCGTCCGCGCCGCCACGCCTCGACCGAACGGGCGATGGCCCCGATCTCGTCGCCTCGGCCCGCATCCGTGATCTCGATCCCGTCGATGTTCCCTTCGGCCATGCGGCCAAGAGCGCCGACCACCCGATCCAGCGGACGGACGATGCCGCGCACGTTCAGCCAGGCCATGCCCAGCGCCAGGGCGACCGCCGGGAAGGTGAGCGCCGCGATGAGCAGGCCGATCCACAGCGCCTGCCGATCGATGTCATCGACGAAGGATCCCGTGGCCACGATGAAGGGCGTTCCGGGAACGGCCCGCGCGTAGGACAGCTTGGGCTTGTCGCCCTCGGCCCCACGAGCCCAACGATACTTCACGAAGCCGCCTTCCAGCGAGCCGGCCGCCGCCGCGAGACCAGCGACGATGCGCACCCCGTCCGGATCCTTCAGGTCCGAGAGGTCCTTCCCGACGAGGGAGGCGTTCGGATGCGCCCGCATGACGCCCGAGCGGTCGAGCACGAAGACGTATTCCTCATGCCCGCCATCGTCGAAGCGCATCCGGCCGACCGAAGCGACGGCGGAAAGCGCCTTCTCCTCGTCCGCCCCATCACCCGCCGAAGCCTCGATGATCGACGCCCCCGCTTGGGCGAGCCTGCGCAGATCCTCCTGGCGATCCGTCGTCGCCGTGTGCCAAACGAGCGCAAGGCCGACCAGTCCGCCGACGATCGGGATGAAGGCGGCGAAGACCGCCTGCAGCATGAGCTTCGTGCGGATGCGGATGTCATCGATCGACCTCATGGCCCGTTCCCCTTTCCTCTTCCGGATGGGATGGAAGATGGGGCCGGGCGATCCCCAGAACGCCGCTGCGGCGACGACGCGCTCATCTCCTGCGGGAGCGCGCCGCCGGCGCAGCAGCCCAGCCACCATCCATCAAGGAGCAAGACCATGGCCAAGCTCATCTTCAAGGTCGCCGACGTCCTCCCCCTCGTCGCCCATTCCAAGGCCTCCCCCTCCCACAGCAAGGGCTGGGGCGACGACGCGCCGACCCCCGGCCTGTTCCTTGTCCACGACCAGGGCATCTACCTCATGAGCAACGGCAATCCGCGGCAGATGGCCGACGGCTCGATCGGCGGCGAAGGCGTCGAGGGTCGCTCCAAGGTCGCCTACGCCGAAGGCTGCGACCCCGACAAGGATGCGGAATGGTGGGACAACGCCCGGGATCTCGTCGGCGGCGACGACTTCGCCGAGACCCTGCCGCTGGCGATGTTCGCCGGTCTCGAGGACTGCCCGGAAGCGACCTTCTGCCTGAAATTCACCGAGAGGGACATCCGCATCGAGATCGCGGCCCCGAAGAGGACCGTCGCGCGCGCCGACATCGCCGCCAAGCTCGAGAAGGCCTACGCCGAAGGCAAGATCCTGTTCCTCGAAACGCCCCGGTCGAAGAAGATCATGGTGATCTCGACGAAGGAAGGAGCGGCTCCCCTTCCCCTGGACATCCGGCTCGCCCAGCTCCGCATCAGGTATCCCAAGGCCGTGGCGCTGAATACGCTGGACCTCGGCAAGGCCTGCGGGATCTACGCGAAGGCCATCGGCGTCGTCCTCGAGGACTGATCGGCCCGGCGGGAGGCGAAGCCAATCGCCTCCCCCACCGGCCCCGCGTCCTCTTGATCCTTCGGGAGGACGCGCCGCCGGCGCGGGCCACCCCATTCCCGAACAGGAGGCCCGCATGTCCGCCAGCAACGAATCCATCGCCCTCGCCCGCCTCGCAGCCGACCTCATGGCGATCCGCAGCGTCCTCTGGGACATCGACAGATACGGCGAGAACAACTTCGCCTGGCTGCAGGAAGCCCAATGGACACCCTCCTTCGACGGATGGATCGCCGCGCTCGGCTCGGTGCGCGCCAATCCTTCGGTCGAAGCGATCCCCGGGCTCGACGACGCGTTCGAGCGTCTGATCTCCGGGATGTCCGCTGTCCGAACGGGAAAGGGCGCCTTCCGCCCGCAGGCCGAACGCATCCGCAAGGCCTTCCTCGATGCGGACAGGCGCGTCGGAGGCGCCATCCGCGAGATCGTCAAGCCGCTCGGCGCCCGGGCCTATGCCGGATGGTCCGAGCTCGAATACTGGTTCTGCTCGGGAAGGAACGCATCAAAGGGGCGCGACGAAGCGGCAGCGGAAATCCTCGCCCGCGCCGCTCCTCTCCGCAAGGATCCGAAGGCCGTCCGCAACCGCCTGACGCTCGCGCTGGCGGCCCTGCTGCCGGGATCCTCTTCCCACGAGCAGCTCGACGCCGCCATGGCGCTCGACGCCGTGCTTTCCGCTGCCTGAGCGGGCGCACCCGCCATGCCGCACCGGCCCCGCGTCCTCTGATCCTCCGGGAGGACGCGCCGCCGGCGCGAGCCGCCCGCCCAACCAAAGCGCGGAGCAACGATCATGGCCAAGAAATCAGCCCACGGAGAGGCCTTCCTCACATACTTCCATGCGAAGCGGGGCGTCCTGATGTCCTGCCACGAGGACGGCGTCACGCTCTACCGCACGCCCTTCTCCAACGGATGGAAGCTGTTCGCCCGCAAGAAGGCGGATTGGACGATCGAGGACTGGAAAGCCGCCAAGCGCCGCTCCGCCGAACGGCAGCCATGGTGGGCCCGCGAAATCCGCACCCTGCCCTCCCGCGCCACGCTCCAACGCTGGTTGGAAGACAGCATGTGCGAAGCGACATGCGGCGCGGATGTCGAGCATGACGGCTACGGCCCCGGTGGTTCGCCGTCCTGGCTCCTTGCCCTTCACCTGATCTAAGGAGGCTACCATGATCTGCGTCATCGAGACCGATCGCGGGGCCGAGATCGCACGCGTCGAAGCCGCCACCCCCGCCCTGGCCCGCGCCGAGGCGGAACGGCGCATCGCCAGCCTGCACCGCGCCGCCGGGCGCATCCCGCCCCTCTTCGAGGCCGATCCGGCCTACCGGATACGGACGCTCCACTGAGCGCCACCCCGCCCCGCGCATCTTCCTGCTACGCGGGAGGACGCGCCGGTGGCGACGCCTGCCTATCCCGAACGCCAGCCGGACACGACCGGCCCAGCCAGGAGATCCCCATGGGCTCGACCATCACCTGCCGCCGCCGCGCGGCCGCCGTTCCTTCCTCGAACGGCCCGGTGTACTTCCTCTTCGAGGAGACCTACGAATCCAACGTAACGCCGCACACCCCGCACTGGGGCTGCACCCACATCGGCAACGCGGCTTCCTCGCTGAAGCGGATCTTCGCCTATGGAAGCTCCTGCGAAGGCGGCATGCTCCGGACCCGCTCCGGCACCATCACCCCCGAAGGCTACATCCAGTCCTGGCTCAAGGAGCTGGCCGAACCCTTCCTCATGGCCGGCTCCACCAGCCTGCGACGCAGCACCGGCGAATACGACTGGCGCGGCATCGACCCCCAGAAGCTCGCCAGCCTTCGTCCGCTGCTCTCCGCCGAAGAAGCCGCAGCGTTCGAAGCCGGGGAGTACGTCCGCATGGATTGCGTCGCGGACGCCGAACGCCTCGCGGCCATCGTCGCCTCCGGAGTCACCGCCTGGCGGCTGATCGACGGCGGAAGCGTGCCCGGCGACTGGGCGATGCGCCATCCCGAGCTCGGCCATGCGCCCGCGCCCTCGAAGGCCTGCCCCCTCGATCAGCCACAGGCCTACCGCCTGCCGGACGGCGACAACGTCCTGCTGCGCGACGAAAAGGGCATCTGGCGCTGCGCCGGATGGGACTACTCCGTCGTGGGCGGCTTCATCGAGCGCGCCTGGGAGACGGAACTGGCCATGCCCGGAACCTACCGGAAGCGCATCAAGGCTTATAGGGAGGCCATTACGGCCGCCCTTCCCCTCCCCGCCGGCACGATCGCCAAGGATCTCGTCGCGGCCGCCGAGATCGTGGTGACAGAGGAAACATCCCGATCCCTCGGCTGGCGGAAGCGCGACGAGATCGAATACCAGCTTCCCGAGCCGCCCAAGGGCGGCCAGCTCCCCCTCTTCGCCGCCTGATCGGCGACACCGCCATGCCCGCCGCGTCTCCTCGATGGGAGCGCGGCGGAACGGCGCCTGCTCGGACGAATGCACAGGAGACCGGCCATGGCCATCCAGACCCATCGCGAATTCTGCCCCGCTGATCGCTACCTCTACGACTTCGGCCTCTGCAGCTCCGGCAACGGTTTCGCCCAGATGGACACGAAGCAGGACGCGTCCTACTACGGCAACTGGTGCAACCCGACCCGCCGCGTCGTCTTCTCGTATGTCGAGGGCGACTGCACGACCCAGGTGGCCGACACCGACGAGGAATTCGCCCGGCTCGTCCGTGAGTCGGCCGAGTGGCACGACACCCACGGCTACGGCCCCCTGCGCCTCGACCCCGGCTTCAACGCCGAGCTGAAGGCCGCCTTGATCCGCGTCGGACTCGAAGACCTGCTCCATTGACCGGCATGGCCGGGCAGCCCAAATGCTGCCCGGCTCCGCCATCCAGAAAACGCCGGGGATCCGATCCTCCGCCGCTACCCTGAGCGGGGCACGCTCGATCACCGACCGCCCCGCCCCCGCCGCGTCCTCTGATCCTCCGGGAGGACGCGCCGGAAGCGGTGCCCTTCCTCAGCCACGCAACACGGCCCGGCTCCCACAAGGGGCCGGGCTATCTTCATGGAGGAACACCATGTCCAGCGCCACCATCGTCAAGCAGCAGAACGACTACTATGGAACTTCATACTGGACCCGCGAGGATTGGCGCGCAGTCCGCGGCAACAACCGCCTTTCTATCGAGACGCCCGCCGGGTGCGAACCGCCCACCAGGATTCGCATTCAGAAATCCCGCGATCCTCTGAACGGGACGGCAGTAGAAATCGAGATCTCCAAGCTCGAATCGCTTCGCTACATCCCTTCCGTCGACGCCATGCATGCCTCCGGGGAGAAGCCCTTCACCTGGACCACATGCCAGGATTATCACCTGTTCAGCTACAAGCCCCACAGCAGCTCTTCGACCAAGATCGTGATCTGCACGACCCATGGAGGCGGGACACGCTGGCTCTTGGTGGACGAAACATCCGGCATTGGCGATCGTCTCTCGGCAATCATCGCTCAGCTGGCAGATGCCGATGCCTGGACCCTTCTGCACGCCATCTTCGAAACCCACGAAGGAAGCCGCGAGGCCGGTCGCATGACCGCATCGCGCGAATGGGCGCAGGCGCATGTCGATGGCCGCATCCGCAAGCGCAATGGCAGAGTGTGGATCGAATCGGAGCATGAGCGAAAGGCAAAGGCGGACAGGAAGGCCAAGGATCCGATCCTCCGGCAGGCCTGAGTGGGGCAAACCCAACCACTGACCGCCCCGCCCCCGCCGCGTCCTCTTGATCCTTCGGGAGGACGCGCCGGAGACGGTGCCCCATCCTCCAACGGGCAATGCCACCGGGTTCACTGGCTTCGGCCGCGTCGTGAGCCGAACGGAGGCGACAGGGCACCTGCCGCAGCCGTCTTCCACCCCAGACACCAACCGCCCGGCTCCCGCGAAGGGGGCCGGGCTTTCTTCATGGAGGCCAACATGCTTCGTCAATTCAAGATCGGCGACGACATCACCGTCATCTTCGCTGGCGGCGTCGCCACAGGGAAGATCGCGTCCTTCGGATGGAACGATGGTCCGCTCGCACAGCCTGTCGGGGCCTCATACCTCGATGTCGAGGACAGCAACGGGATCACCCGGATCTCCATCAACCACATCGCCGCCGTCTGCTTCAAGAAGCAGTAATCGCACATGGCGGGCCTCGGCGTTTCGAGACCGCACCCGCCACCGCCCGGCAAACAAGCCGGAAGCAACCGAGGAACAGGGAGGGCATCATGGAACGCGTCATCATCCAGAGGATCGAGCGGCACGAGGGATTCGTTGCGGTCTACTTCCGCGACGGGTACGCCCTGACGCGGCGCACCGATTGCGAGGAATACGGGGAAGAGCCCGAGTGGGATTGGTTCGGGGACAACAGGCCGGATGATGGCGCAGAGGATCATTTCGGGGAACGGGTGCGAATTGCCGAGGATCTCATGCAGGCCGACGCCGAAGCCTGATTTCTTGGCGGGGCGGCCTTCGGGCCGGCCAAGGCGGGCGTCGAGCCCCCACCGCCACCGCCCGGATCATCCGGAGCAAGCATCGGAGAGCATCATGGACACCACCCGCGCCTTCATCGCCCGCGACATCGAATGGGAGACCGACGGCGAGGCCGTGCGGCTTCCGGAGCGTGTCCGGGTCGGCTTCGACGACATCGCCCTGGGCGAATGCGACCTCTCCACCCTGGAAGGCCGCAAGGACGCCACCATGCGCATCCTCGGATGGATCTCCGATCGCTACGGATGGCTCGTCCGCGACTGCGACCTCACCCTCGCCTGAGCAGGAACACCGATCCGGCCCTCCCCAGCGGGCCGGCTAGCGCGCCGCGCCGCCCGGGCCCCAGACGGGCAGGTCGCCGGTTGAGTCCAAGGCGCGCACCGCATCCCGGCCATCCCGCCGGCGATTCCTTGCAGGAGAGCACCATGACCCTCGACGAACTCGCAGACATCTATTCCTCGCCCAGCGCCTCCAAGCACGTCGACGGCCTCGTCGCCCATGCGCTGGCGGTCTCCAAGGCGCATGACGCCCTCGGTTCCGCCCTTCCCCTCTCCACGGCCCTCTCGCAGTGCCGGATGGGAGACCTCGCCGCGGCGACGGCGGAGCTGTCCTCGGCCAAGCGTTGCGCAGGCTACGGCGCGCTGCGGGAAATGATCGAAGAGGCCGGAGAAGCGCTTCGCCTCGAGATCGACCAGCGCAGCGCCCTGCGGATGGTCGGCGGGGATGTCTCCCGCTGGACCGAAGCCATGGAATGCGTGGCGGCCTGATCCCGAAGGTTCCGAAGCAGGAGGCGCATCATGATCCCATCCATCCTCGCGAACATCCTCGGCGCGCCGAAGCCACCGGCCCGCTCCCCGTTCGCCGTCGCCAAGAACCAGCTCGACATCCGCATCGACGCGGGATGGACGGGCAGGAAGTCGGCGGACGAGATCCGCGCCTGGGCGGAAGGTCATGCGAAGAAGTCGGCCGAAAGGGCCGGGCTCGACGACGCGTCCCGGGCAGACCTCGTCGGCTACGCCGTGGTCCGCGCCATGGCGGATCTCGCCTGGGCCGTCTGACGGCTCAGGTCTCGGCGAGGAGGGCGTCCACCGCCTTCCTCCCGATGGCGGACAGCCGCCAGCGGCCGGGCGCGCCGCCGGGACGGATGACGCCGAGCTTGTAGCACTCGAACACCAGCCAGTCCGGGGCCTCGTCCAGCTCATCCGTTCCGGGCTCGGCGCCGATCAGCCAGAGCCGCTGATCCTTCGACAGGTCCATGCATCCCTCCTGGCGTCATGGTCTCCGATCCCGCGCGAGGATTCAAGCGGGCGGACCTCCGGCCCCAAGTTCACGAAGTCGCAACACCGGAGGAATCCATGCACGACGAGCACCCCACCATCCCCGCCACGCCGATCGCGGCCCTGCTTCCGCTTCTCGACGCCCTCGCCGATGGGCCGGACAGCCACGACCATGTGATCGCCGCCATCGGAGAAGCCCAGCTCATGATCGGCGAACGGAACGCCATCACCGAAGAGGAAGCCATCGACATCTCCATCCGCCTCGGCTGCGACGCGAGGACGCGCCAGCCCATGCTCGAGGCCGAGGACATCCAGCGGCTGGCCTTCCACGCCAACGCGAAGCCTGCCAACCAGCTCCGCATCATCGACGACCCGATCGGCCGCAGCCTGGCCTCGGACGACCAGCTCGCCGAGGAGGCCCTCGCCCAGATCCGAGCGGTCCTCGCCGCCTGATCGGAGCGGCATGGAACAGTCAGGGCGCTCGGGAAGCCATCCCGGGCGCCTTCGCACGTCGTGGAGGACGACGGATGGCGAATGGAGCTTCCCAAACGCCACCTGGGGATGCAGGATTGCGCCGCCGCAACCCCTACGAAGGTCCGTCATGGCGCGTCGTCCTTGGTATCGCCCCGCCCCCACCTACATCGCCCCCGAGGAACCATCGGAGAAGGAGCCGGAGGGATACGCCATCGTGGTGCCGGCCGCGCCTCCATCGGCCCCTCCCCTGGGCGCCCCGGCCAAGCGCGGACGCAAGCCGAAGGAGTCCATGCAGGAAGCGGCGGATACGCCGCCCGTCCTTCCCGTCGAGGAAGCCGGGGCGACGACGAAGCCTGTACGGAACCGCCGCAGCCGCATCGTCCAATACGACGGGCCGGACCCGATCGACATCCATGTGGGCAACCGCATGAAGGAGCGCCGCGTCATGCTCGGCATCAGCCAGGCGACGATGGGCGGGCATCTGCGCATCACCTTCCAGCAGGTCCAGAAGCAGGAGAAGGGGCGCAACCGCATCTCGGCCTCCACCCTGTGGCGCATCGCCAAGGCCCTCGAGGTCCCCGTGAGCTACTTCTTCGACCAGATGGACGAAGGGACCTCCGCCGATGCCCCTTCCCGCCCCTCAAGCACGCTGGGCGCGGAACCCGACATCCGCGATCTCCGGTCCATCGGAATGCTGCTGCGCCTCCCCCAGGAGGTGAAGGGACCGATCGTCGCCCTCATCCGCGCGGCGGCCGAGGCCGCTGGCATCGACGAGGACGGGAGCGAGCAGGCGGCGGAATAGGAAGGGGGCGCACCCCTTTCCCCAAAGGAACAAAACAGGAACCATTCCCCCGTCCGCGCTCTGTCCGAGGAGCGCGGAACCGAGGGAATGAGAATGCAGACACGCGCCATGTCGGCCATGGAGGCGGGAGCCAACACCGGGATCGGCTTCTGCCTGTCCTGGGCGCTTGCCGCCTTCGTCTATCCATTGTTCGGCGTGGAGGCCTCGCCCTCCCAGACGCTGGCCATCACCATCGCCTTCACCGCCCTGTCCGTCGTGCGCTCCTATGCGCTGCGGCGGGCCTTCGAGCTGCTGCGCCGCCGGTCATCCCGGCAGAAAGCGGCCGCGCCGGGCTGAACCCCATCCCAGGAGACCGGCATGCTGGAATGGCTCGCCGCAGAATTCGAACGCGCCCGGGAGCGGGTCCGTCCAAGCCATGACGAATGGATGGAGAGGAAGGGCATCGGCCCCGCCGCGCTGGCCATCGCCGGCGGCTACGGCGTCGCCCGCGCCATCCTCTCGCCGGACGGCTCATGGGAACCCGCCGAGGAAGGCGGGGATCCCGTCATCGTGCTTCCCGCATGGACGCCGGACGGAGAAGGCCCGAGGGTCCTCTACGATCTCGTCGCCTTCCAGCCCAGCGGTCCCGACTTCCCCTGCTGGCGCCGCCGCCTCGACGCCATATGGCTCGGCGAGGACGAGCTGGCCCTGGCCGCCTACTGGCACCTTCCCATCACCGTGCGCTCGTCGGCCATGTCCTGGCTGCGGGCCGGGGCGAAGGGCGCCGTCATCCTCGACTGGGACCGCGCCATCGGCCGCCTGTTCGAATCCCCCGAGGTCGTCGGCGAGACGGAAGGCCTCGCCCTACGGCTCCGCCAGGAACTGACCCGCTCCCTGCTCGAGCGCATGCCGAGGATCGCGCTGCTCCCCGCGCCGCCCCGTCCCGCCATCGAGGACGAGGATGCCGATCTGGTGTTCGCCGCATGAGCCCCGCACTCGACCTGTTCGGGATGCCGGAGCCGGAGAAGAGGAAGGGAAAGGCGAAGCCGTCCCTCCACTCCCCCATGCCGCGTCCATCCGAACCTTCCGCTCAGGCGAACGCCGGCCTCGACGAGCCTCCGGGCTGGAAGGGCGTCATCCCGCGACGGCCCTCCTCCCCTCCCCTGCCGGTGCTGCTGGCCGCCGAGGACGGCGCATGGTCCGTGCAGGGCCCCGAAGGGGATTCCCTGCGGGTGCTCGTCGCCGATCCCTCCTCCATCCCCTATGGGCCGGCCGTATCGGCCGTGCGTGCCTGGCACGAGGACGGCATGGACTACCGCTTCCCCGAGCGGCTGGATGCCGAGCGCGTGCTGTGGAGAGTCATGCTCCCGCGGCTGGTCTTCATCTCCATCACTGCAGGGGCAGGGCAGGGGACCGCCTGGCTGTCCTGGACGGGCAGCGCCGTCGTTCCGTCCGATGAAACGGCCGCCATCGCCTGGGACCCCGTGGAAGGCGGCTGGCTGCTCCCGCCTCTGGAAGGGGGCGAGCAGCAGATCCGCTGGGCCGAGGCCCTGCGCAGGAACTACCTGCGGCGCTTCCCCGGTCATAAGCCGCCCATGAGCACGAGCGCCGGATGGTGGATACGCCACCGGCTCCGTCTCGGGGCCGACTGATTCAAAGACAAGCAACCGGCGTTTCCCGGCAGGAAGCGCATCGCCCTCCGGGCGGAAGGAGAGGACATGGCCGACACGAGAAGCCTGCTCGAAGCCGGATGGTCCGCCATCCAGGATCGCTTCCTCGCCACCCTGCGCACCGTCGCGGAAGGAGGAAGCCCCGGCGCATGGAGCAATGGGCTCCTGGCCATCACCGGCACCGACTGGATGAACGCCTCCACGGGCCGCCGCTACAGGGGGCCGTTCAATCGCGGAATGCTCCACTGCGCGATCGGCTCGACCCTCGACCGGCGGGTGGCCACCGCCTGCCAGCTCGGCCGCATGGGATTCCCCGACCCGGCCGCGCACGGCATCAAGGCCCATGCCATGATCCTCACGCCCATCAAGCTCTCCCCCAAGGACGAGGAGGAGCAGGGGGAGGACGAGCGCGAGCGCGTGGTGTTCCGCCCCGCCGGGGTGTTCTCCATCGGCCTCCTGCGCGCCTGGGAAGCCGAGGACGGGACGAAGCCATGGGAGGGCCTGCCGTCCATCATCGAACTTCCCCCGGCCGAATGGACCGCCCAGCACGAGGCGGGCGTCCTCTCCATCATCCCCGACCTTGCCCGGGGCGTCGGCGCGACGCTGGAAGTCGCCCTGGTGAAGTCCCCGCACGTCACCCTGCGGGATGGACATCCCCTCATCCGCCTGCCGGATCCGGCGCAGCAGATCGGCGACGAGGCCGAGATGCTGGCGAACCGCCTCAGCAGCGCCATCCATGAATGCGCCCACGCCACCGGCTTCGGCTCCTGTCCCGCGACGGAAGGGACCAAGCGCGTCATGACCGGCGGCCACGGCTCCATCGACTACGCACGGGAGGAGCTGGTCGCCGAGATCACCGCCGCACGGATGATGCAGATCCTCGGGCTGGAGGAATCCCCCGGCTTCCTGGCGAAGAAGTGCGCCTATGTCGGCGGCTGGGCCAAGCCGCTCCTCGCGGGCGGGCAGGAGGCGGGCAAGCTGCTCCGCTCGGTGCTCGAAGACAGCGAGAAGGTCGTATCCGTCCTCGTGGCCGCCCTGGAAGGGAACGCCTTCTTCTCCGCACGCCTCGCTCTGCTGGCCTCCAACGAGCAGGAGAACCGCATCCCCGACGCCGCCGAGCCGATGGCCAGCGAGATTCCCGACTGGCGGGACGCCGACGGCCTGGATGCGCTCACCCCGGCGCAGATGGATCGGGCCGCCGCCTCCTACGCCGCCAAGAAGGGGAAGGGGGCCGCCATCGCTTCCGGCAGCCTCGCCGACTTCATCCTCCGCTCCCAGCGCAAGCGCGCGAGGAAGGGTGGACGGGAGATGGAAGCCGCCGCATAGGGGAGGGCAGGGGACCGCCCCGCCTTCCCGCCCAGCCGGACATCCCGGCACGACACCCTTGCAGGAGAACCCCCATGGGCCTCGCCCTCGCCATGATGCGCGACGGAGAATGCATCGACCGGATGGAAGCCGGCGGCTACACCTACGTCCACAAGTTCCGCGCCATGCTCGTCCTGATGTTCGTCGCCCAGGCATGGCAGGTCCCCGAAGCGGACCACGACGGCATCCAATCCCTGCTGGAGTGGGTGAAGGGCCTCCAGCCGGATCCCGACGCGGTGGAATTGACCGAGGACGATCTGGCCAAGGCCCTGTGGTCCGCCGATCTCGGCATCCACTACGACGCCATTCCCGAAGACCTCGCCGCAGGCTGCGGCTTCGCGTTCGGCTCCCCTGCATGGAACGCCGCCCATGGGCTGCGCAAGCTCGTGGATCATTCGGACTGCGACGGCTCGCTCACCATCGGCGAGGCCATCGACGTCGCCGCCCTGTTCGACTTCCTCCGGGAGCCGGTCATCGAACCCCGCCCGGCCGATGCCGACCTCATCCGCAGGATGGGCGACTTCATGCGGCGCGCCGCCGACGGGAGATGGCCCATCGCCTTCGTGTAGGAGGAGGGGAGGGGACAGGAACGACATGGCGGACCGGCCCCCGATGGGAGAGCCGGCCCGCCTCGGGCCATGGAATGCCAGGACGGGAGAACGACATGGCACGACTGCAGATCCTCTGGCGCCCGATCGCCGACCATCTCGGCGTTCCCATCGAGAGGATGGAAGACGCCGAATGGGAAAGGCGGAGGCATTGCGAGGCCGTCGCCAGGCACCGGGCCCTGTTCCCCGGCGTCCATGAGGATGCCGCCCAGGATTTCGAGGACTGGCACGAGAGCGTCGCCCGTCTCCACGCCGCCGTGGCGACCGGCCTTCCCGTGTTCCTCCTCGACAGGACAGGGGGAAGCGATCCGTGCGCCATCACCGGGGCGGTCAATGCCGCCGTGGAGGACTTCGACCCCGAAGCGCCTTGCCTCCATCTCGGAACCTTCATCCGGGGAGAGACCCTGCTTCCCATCGCCTGCGACGACGAGATGCGCCGGGGATTCCCGGAAGGGCAGGGGACCCGCGCCCGCAGGGAGCAGATCGCCTGGCCCGTGGATGCCGATGCCCGCCTTCCCGACGGCTACCCCGAACTGCGGGCGTTCCGGGACAGGGCAGGGCGCCGCGTCGCCTTCTGCGGCATCCCCGATCAGGAAGCGCCGAAATGCGTCGTGAGGAACGACATCGCCGCCATCGCCTCCGAGTGGGCGAGGGAAGGGGATGTGGATGCCCTCATCAAGCTGGTGCGACCTGCCAAGGACTACGCCCCCATGCCGGTCCGCATCCCGCAGGGCGCGAGCCGCGAGGAAGCCGACCACGCCATCCTGCTGGCGATGGAGTGGGCCTACGAGCGGGCCGCTGGACTTCCCGACGCGCTGCTCCTGCAGGACCGCATCCCCATGAGGGACGAATACCGGGTGATCGTGGTCGATGGGCGCGCCGTCGCAGGGGCGGGATGCATCGAACGCTTCGCGCCGCCAAGCCGCATCGGCTCCGGACCCTTCGACCCTCAGGTGGAGGGAATACGGGGAAGCGGATGCATCCGAGGCGATCCCGCCCTGGTGGCGCGCTACGCCGCCTTCGCCGAGGAAGCCGCGGAGGACATCGCCAGGGAAGCGCCCCTCTGGGGCGGCTATACGCTGGACCTCGCCCAGGACGAAGAGGGGAGGGTGCTTGTCGTGGAGATGAACCCCCTCATGAACTTCGGCCTCTACGCCATGGATGCCGAGGCCGTGGTCCATGCGCTCATGGAAGCCGCCGAGCGGCGCGCCGGAATCCGATAGGCCCTGCGACTCCCTGATCGAATGTTCCCAGCTTCTCCCGCGACGGGGGGCGGAACGGCCGCTCTCCATGCACGGAGGGACACCATGCTCCATCTCGCCTACGCCTCGCTCGGCGATCACAGGGGACGCAAGCGTCTGTGGCTCGAAGGCCGCAAGCTGGAGGATGCCGGCTTCGCCCCGGCCATCCGCTACGACGCCTGCATCGACGAGGAAGCGAAGACCATCCGCCTGGTGAGGAAGGACGACGGCTCCCGCATCGTGTCCCGGAAGAGCAAGGGAGGGAAGGACATTCCCCTCATCGACCTCGCCAACGCCGTCCTCGATCGCGCCATGCGCAACATCGGCCGAGTGCGCGTCTCCTACGATGCCGGCACCATCGAGATCTCCGTCCATCCCTTCGATCGGATGGGCGCGGAACGCGCGGCGAAGCTCGACGAGATCCGCAGGACCAGAACCGTCCGCACCGGCGGCATCTGCACGGGGGCCGGCATCCTCGATGCGGCGGTCCATGAGGGACTGGCGGAGGCAGGGCTCGATCCGTCGGCGGCATTCGCCATAGAGATCGACGAACGCTACCAGGACGCCATGATGCGGAACAACCGCGCCATGGACGGAGCCTGCACGGTCCTCGGCAGCCTCGATGAAGCGGAACCGGAACTGCTGCCCGAGGCGTCCATCATCGTGGCTGGGATTCCCTGCACGGCGGCATCGCTGGCCGGGCGCGCCAAGAAGGGCGCAGGAATCCCGGAGAGGGATCCGGATGTCGGGCACCTCATCGTCCCGTTCCTGTCCATCGTGAAGCATGTCGCGCCGCTGGCCGTCATCCTCGAGAATGTCCTGCCCTACCGCACAACGGCCTCCTACCTCATGGCCTGCACGATGCTGGAGCGCTGGGGATACAGGCTCCACGAGACCGACCTGCACGGGCAGGACTTCGGCGCCCTTGAGCGCCGCTCCCGCATGTGCCTGCTCGCCGTCGATCCGGCGTTGCCCTCCGATCTGCTCGACGGCATCCGGGAAGGCCATGCCTCGCTGGAGGAAGCACGCACCATGGGCGACGCCCTCAACCATTTCGCTCCGGATGATCCGGCGTGGCGGGACATCTCCTACCTCGCCCGCAAGGAGGAAAGGGATCTGGCGGACGGGCACGGCTTCCGTCGGCAGCTCGTTTCCCCGCAGGACGGCAGCGTGGGCGTCATCGGGCGCGGCTATTCGAAATGGCGCTCCACCGAGCCGATGATTCCGCACCCGACCAAGCCGGGCTTCGCCCGTCTGCTCACGCCAGCAGAACATGCCCGGTGCAAGGGAGTGGATCCGTCGCTCCTCGATGGAGCGGCCCCGACGACGGCGCATGAGATGCTGGGCCAGAGCGTCATCCCGGCAGCGTTCCGCGCCGTGGGCGCAGCGCTTGGACGCGCGATCCTCAAGGGTAGGGCCGCACCTGTTCGCCAGAACGATCTGCCTCTCTTCGCAGGGCTCCGCAGCCACGCGGCCTGAAGGAGATCATGGGTACGGAAGCGATTTCCGGAACCGGGCGAATGGCCCCTTGATCCGATTTCGCGCACCTATGGGGAAATGCTTCGGATGGCACGGAGGGCAATCCACGGAGGATCGCCTTCCGTGCCATTTCACCATGCGTCCAGAAGCGGCCTTCAGGGCCTCTAGGCCTCACGGGGCCGATGATGGAGCGACGCCCGGTCCATCGGCCATGAAGGCCATGAAATACGAAGCCCAGTATCCCGGAGCGAAATCGTATGTGGTCCGGAAGATCGCGCGCGCCTCGGCCTCGGGCTTGCCCCAGGTCCTTGCCTCCAAGGCCGTCACCGCCGGCTCGAATTCATCGAGGCAATGAAGGCCCTTCGCCACCCGGATCTGCGCGAGGAAAGCGATCGCCTCCTCATCGACCATGAAGTCGGCGTAGTCCCCGGCGAATGCCTGCGTCCGATGGACCATCCTCGATCCCGGCCCGACGCCGAGCCTTCCGGCATGGGTCAGCTCATGGGCCAGCATCGCGGCCATGGCGCAGTCGCTGCGCCCCTCATCGAGGCCTACGATGCCCCTGTTCGGCTCGAAGTAGCCGGCGAGAACCCCGTCATGGGGGAAGAAGGCAAAGCGAACCTTCGGCGCCTTTCGCTCGATGGACGGATCGATGCTCGCCAGGAGACCGAGCGCCGTTGAGAGCCGTGCGTTCTGCTCCGAAGACAGAGCGGGCGGATCCTTCAGAGAGAAGGGGGAGGCGTCTTCCTCATGGGCGTTGGCGATGGGGGCGAAGGCCAGCATGGTGAAGAGAAGGGAAGCGGTCGCCGTTGTGCGGATGGATGGCATGATGTCCTCGCCGTGCGCGTCATGGCGAAGATGGGTGCCCGCGTTGAAGCGGAGTCCCGGAAAAGGGCAGGGGGCGGCATAAGACATGTCTTATGTCGGGCCGGCGCCTCATCCGCATAAGACATGTCTTATGATCCGGTACCATTCGTCGCAGCGGCATGGTATGAGGGGATCGCAATGTTCCATGGGAGAACCACGCGCATGACCGCATCCGTTCAGAAGAGGCTCCTCGTCGCCGGACCGAAGGGCGGCATCGGCAAGACCACGCTGGCCCGAAACATCGCGGTAGCCGCCGCGCTGGACGGCCTGGCCGTCGCCACGCTGGATCTCGACGCCCAGCGCAGCCTCACCAAGTGGTATGGCAAGAGGCCGGTCGATATGACGCCGATCACCCACTACGAGGGCGAGATGGTCGTAGAGGATGTGCAGGACGCCATGGCCGGGATCTCCGGTTTCGATCTCGTCGTCATCGACACGCCACCCTCCATCGAGGACCACCCCGAGGCCTTCCGCGTCCTGGTGGCCGCCGCGGATCTCATCCTCGTGCCCACGGGCCAGAGCGACGACGACCTCGACAGCGTGCGCCCCTGGATGCGCTTCATCCGCAAGACAAGCACCGACGCAGCCTTCATCCTGAACCGGGTCAATCCCAGGACCCGCAGCTTCACCGAGGCGAAGTCCATCCTCGTGTCGGACGGACGCGTGTGCCCCATCGAGATCCCGGCCTACGACGACGTGGCCGCCACCAGCTCCTACGGCATCGGCATCCTCGAGCTCAAGGGCGCGAAGGGGAGGGAATACGTCGCCGGCGTCTGGAACTTCACCCGGGCGGAACTTGGCATCGGAGGCCCGGCATGAACGGGGGCCACCGCAAAGAGGTTTCCAGGGGCGAGGCTAGGCGCTACATGTCGCTCGAGGAGCGGATAAGCAGCGCCGAGAAAAAAGTCATCGAGCACGACACCGAAGAGGGCTACGCGGAGGACATCGTGCGGCTGTGGCGCGATGCGGAATCCCGCTTCCTCGCCATCGGGCGGACGCTGCTGCGGGCCAGGGAGTCGCTGAAGATGGAGGATAGTACCTTCCGGCGCTTCGTGGATACCCGCCTGCCGTTCGGCTACCAGACCGCCTACCAGCTCTGCAAGGTCGCCGAGGCGATCGACGGCAATGTGCTGACGCTGGAAGAGGTGCCGACCTCCTACGCGACGACCTACCTGTTCGCCACCATGAAGCCAGAGGAACTGGCCGAGGCGCGCAGCATGGCGCCGCCGCTGCTCCGGCCGAACGTGTCCCGCAAGGAGGTGGCCGAGTTCAAGCGCGCCAAGGCCAAGGAGCGGCTGCTGGCCGAGCCCGAGGCCGAAGGCACCCTGAAGCGGCGCGAGCGCCTTGTGCGCACCATCGACGGGCTGCGCCGGCAGCGGAAGCAGATCGACGACCGGATCGCCGAGGCCGAAGCCCAGCTCGAAGCGCTGGGCGGCCGCTGAGGCAGCGCCCACCTTCCCGGCATCGGCACAGGAGGATGCCATGGCCTATCCCTGCGCCCTCGAAGACATCGATCGCTCCGGGTTCTATCTCGTCCGGTCCCTCGATCCCGACGCGGGCGATGCCGTCACCGTGATGCAGCGGGACAGGGATGGCGACTGGTGGGCCATCGGTACCGGCGATTATGGCCCCGGGCACCAGTGGCAGGGCGAAGTCCTCGCGAAGATCTCCATCCCTCGCGGCATGGATGCCCTCGCTCCCGGAAACATGGACTGATCCCGGAGAGGTTCAGCGAAGGCCGTTGGCCAGCCAGATCCTCTCGGAGTACGTTCCGGTCCCCTCGTAGAGCACGCCGCAGCGCCCGAGATCGTGGAGGGCGACCTGGGCCATCCGGGTCTTCAGTCCCCGGCACCGTCCGAACGACGATGTATCGTGCGCCGGCTGCTCGATCAGCATCCGCAGAACCTCCAGCGACTTCCCGGCACGCCGGGCGCGCCCGTGGCGCATGCGGCGCTCCCAAGCGACCAGCAACCTCTCCAGTTCATCCAGGCGGGCGCGCTCGGCATCGAAGCCATCGGCGAGGATGCGGCAGAGCCGCCGCACGAAGGCGTCGTGCCCGACGGTACCGGCCTCCTGCCAATCACGGCGACCGAAACGCTGGACGGCTCCCGAGATCCACGGGCCGGGATGCCGCAGGCCGCAGGCCCGGGCGATGATCCACGGCACGATCATCCGGATGAAGGCCATGGCCGGACAGATCCCCGCATGCCCCTCGGCCACGGCCGCGCGAAGCGCATCGGCCTGGCGCTGCCGTTCCTCCTGCAGGCGCATCGACTTCTTCGGACAGCCGCGGGCCTTCGCACGGCGCGCATCCTTCGATGGCTTGTCCAGGGCCGGCAGTTCCGGCGCCCCGATCTCCGGCCACAGGTCCGGGCGAAGCAGGCCATGCAGGGCCGATGCCACGCCGATCAGTCCGGGCCGCTGCAGGGCCGCGTCGATGATGGTTCCCGCCTCCATGATGCGGGCCTCGTCCTCGGCATCCGCCGGGCCGTTGATACGCCGCCAGGCGAGCATGAGCCAATCATGCGACAAGGGACTGGGGAGCGGAGGCGAAGAGGGAGAGCGTGAAGCCGGTTCGGCCATCGCTCCGGCCAGAGCGGCATGGCCGCCTGCGATCTCCGCCCGCGCGGCGCGGATGGCTTCCTCGGCCGACAGGATGGAGGACGGCGCACGCTCCTCCTCCACCTCATCATCGGGGTAGAGCGGTTCGGCATCCTCTTCATCGTCCCCATCGCCGCGCCCGGCGTAGATGCCCTCGTCATCGGGATCGGGCATGCCGAGGAAGCCGGCGATCGGCGGCTTCAGCCTCTTGTCCCGCTTCTCCTTGGGAGGTTCGACCGGCAGCGGCGAACGACCGCACAGGCAGTCGCAGGCGGCGATGATGGACAATGCGCGCTCGACGGAAGGATCGAGTCCGCTCCAGCGGCGAACCCGGCCCATGGCGATGTCCTCGATGGTCACCAGCCGCCCATCCAGCAGCATGCTGGCCATCGCCTCGCGCCGGATGGCATCGGCCAGCCAGAGGCTGTGCACCGCCGGGTCGGAAAGCCTCTCGGCCAAGCGGCCCAGGGAGAGGTGCGCGTCGAGGAGATCGGGAAAGGCTTCCATGACGTTCCAACCCGCATGAATCCAGGCGAGCGCAATCATCGCACAAAACATGCGCAGGGTACACCCCAGTACGTGCAATTGCCCTGGGAGGCCTCATGGGCCTGGCGGATCATTCCGCGCGATAAGTGGGGCTATCGCACGGAATGGAGTTGACGACGATTCGCCGTTCTGGTTCGATGGCGCTGAGCTGAACGGCTGCGTCGGCCGGCGGCGTGCGGTTCGAGTGCTGTCCGGTGCCGCGCGATCCTGAAGATGGATCGCGGAACGCAGGCCCGGGAGGCGAAGACCTCCGATTGGCCACGCGGTGGACAGGCTCCATGGGGCGCCAGTGCCGGTTCTTCGGATGCTATCACAACGAGGCCGGAAAAGGAAGGAAGGCAGGATGACGGACACTTCGCTTCCCGCCGTGCTGGAGACCGAGATCTTCGGACCGGTGTCCATTCCCGGCTCCATGGCCATGACCACGGAGCTTGCGGCCGTGGTCGAGCGCGCGGCCGAGCTGTCCCGCCAATCCCGCGCCCCCAACACGCGACGAGCCTACCGCTCCGCCTGGAAGCAATACGCGGCCTGGTGCGCACGGTTCGGCTTCGAGCCGCTGGGCGCGGACCCTGCCATCGTGGCGCTCCACCTCTCGGACATCTCCAAGCGCCTGGCCGTCTCCACCGTGCAGCTCCGCCTCGCGGCCATCATCTCGGCGCACCGCCTGCTCGGACTCCAGCTCGACGGTCGCCACCATGCCATCGCCTCCGTCCTGGGCGGCGCCATCCGGGAGAAGGGAAAGGCCCCGACCCGGCAGGCCAAGCCGGTCCGCACATCCGTCCTCCACCGGCTGGCCGCAGCCTGTCCGGACACGCATGTCGGCATCCGGGATCGGGCCATGCTCCTGCTCGGCTTCGGAGCCGCCTGCCGCCGGTCCGAACTGGTGGCGCTGCGCATCAATGACGTCCGACTCGAAGAGCGCGGCGCCATCGTCACCATCCGGCGCTCCAAGACGGATCAGGCGGGCGAAGGGGCCGTCGTGGCCATCCATGGCTCCGACGATCCGATCGACGACGTGCGGGTCGCGCTGGCGGAATGGCTGGCCATCCGAGGGCGAAGCACGCACGCACGCCGCGGCGTCCCGCTGTCGGACGACGAACGCGCCGGAGAAGCCCACCTGTTCTGCGCGCTGTCGAAGACCGGGCGACCGCTGGGCCGCAAGCTGTCCGACTACGCCGTGGTGCGGATGATCAAGGAGGCGGCGCTGCGGGCGAACATAGATCCCGAGGGATATTCCGGGCACTCCCTACGCTCCGGCCTCGCCACCAGCGCCTCGGCCGATGGCGCCAGCCTCGCCGAGATCATGGACCAGGGACGCTGGCGTTCGGTCGACATGGCCAAGCGTTATGTGCGGGACGAGGAAGTGTGGAAGAATGCCGCCTCGAAGGCTCTCGTGGGCAGGCGGACGAAGGACGGCGAATGAAGACTCCAGTCAGCATGAAGTGGCTGATCGGCGAAAGGCGGACGATCGAGGGCATCGAGGTGCTCTGGCCAGCCGAAGGCCTGATCGCCACCCTGATCGGCGGGGTGAAGGACACCCGCACCCTCGTGATCGAAGCGCCGGACGGATCCGGCTGCGAAGTCGAGGTTCTCGACGCGCCGGGCGACCCGCTCGATGGCGCGATCCTCCGGGCGACCGCGCCGATGGAGATCCAGATGGCGATGGACAAGGCCGCCGAGCATCTGTCTTGGAAGCAGCCGCTCCCCGGAACCGATCTCGCCCGCCAGCTCCTGCGTTCCCCGGAGCAGGAAAGGGCCTGGCGGCTCGCCCGCCTCGAATACTTCGAACTCTGCCGCAAGCACGGCACCCCGCCGCCGATCGCCATCATCGACGCCCACCGCGCGAAATGGCCGCGAGAGATCGTCGGTTCCTCTCCGCCCGCGCAGGGAAGCGTCCTTCCGTAAGCTCCCATGTCTTCATCGATCATGCCATCATGGCAGCGGTGACGGGCTTCCCGAGGGAGAGCCCGCCGCCTGGAAGGATCGAGCATGGACAGCATCATCTATGCCCTCGGCGACATCCACGGCTGCTCCGACCTGCTCCGAGAGCGCCTGCATGCCATTCACGCCCACGCCGCCGGGCATGGCATCTTCCGCCCGCGCCTGGTTCTGCTCGGCGACTACGGCGATCGCGGGCCGGACACCAAGGGCGTGCTGGACATCCTCACGGGACCCGAGTCCTCCTGCTTCGACCTCGTTCCCCTGCTGGGCAATCACGACGCCGCGCTGATCGCCATCCTGCGGGGCGGTGATCCGTCAGCGGACTGGCTGCACGAAGAGGGCGGTCACGCGACGATGGACAGCTACGGCCCATGCCTGCGATCGAGGAACTTGCGGATCGCCGCTCGAAAGCTCCGGGAGGCCGTTCCGGCCGCCCACAGGGTCTTCCTTTCCGATTTGCACCTGTCCTGGCGGTGCGGCCGGTGGTTCTTCTGCCACGCAGGCATCGACCCTGCTCTTCCGCTCGATGAACAATCGCATTCCGCCCTGGTGTACGGGCATCCCGGCTGGATCGCCTGCATGCGGTCCGCAGCCGGCGAGGAATGCCGCCCCGCCGCTGATGCATCCATCGTGCATGGGCACTGGACCGAGCGGAATAGGCGTCCGGCCATCCACGAGCACCGTGTCGGCCTCGACACCGGAGCAGGCTTCGCCTACGGACGGCTCACCGCCGCCGCATTCCACGAAGACCGCGTCGAGATCCTGCCCTAACGAAAGTGCATTCCCTGTACGCTAAGGATGCACGAACGGCGAACATCCCCCTTGCCCGCCCCGCCGATCCCGGCGATCCTCGCAGCAACGAACACGGGAGCACCTTGCCGATGACACCCTACGCCGAGGCCCTGCACTGGATAAAGGCGAAGCCCGGGACGGGCAGCGCCGAGACGCTGGCCAAGCTCATCCTGAGCGTCTGGAACAGCGACTGCGCCTTCTCGTTCCGCGAGTGCATCATGAACCTGGATCCCGAGCGCACCGCGCTGGCCGTCCGGGTGGCCGCGCACTTCGCCGAGGTTGGCGAAGACGACGAACTGGTCGAAATCGGCCATGCGGTCTGCGCCCTGTATCCCCGGCTCTGGGATCTCGGCGAGGCCGCCGACGAAGCGAAGACGGCGCTGCGGCGCCGCTGGATGCAGGAGGCATAGGATGTCTGAAGGAAGCAGCAGGATCGACGCAGCGGCGAATGCCACCGACCGGATCCTCGAGCATGTCGGGACGGCCATGAACCGCCTCTCCCAGCACTTCGAAGGCCGCGTCATCAACGGCGCCGGCGTGATCAGCGATCCCTCGCAGGCCCGCATCGCCCTGTCGGACGCCATCGCCTCCCTGCGCAAGGCGCAGGAGGACTTCGCGGCCACCAACTGGCCCGTGCCGGCGGATTACGACTGAGGCGGCTCCCATATTCGTCCCGTCGCGCCGATTCGGGAGAACGCCATGCCGTCCGCCGTCTTCTTCCTCTTCCTCGCCGGGCTCGGGCACTTCCTGCTCGGCATCCCCGTCCCCGTCGCCCTCGTCGGCGGCGGCATCCTCTGGATCGTCTGGAAGGCGAAGTGGATCATCCTCGGCATCCTCGGGCTGGAGATGCTGTTCGGCGGTCGCGGCGACGACGCCTGATCCCTATGCCTTGACCACCGGCAGGTCCTCCCAGCGCGTCGTCCAGGACGGCGAGCGGTTGCCGGAGCGGGCGCGCCAGGCGGCATCCTCCGACCGGAGGCCGAAGCCGATGGCGCCGCGGCCCATGCGGTCCGACAGCTCGTCGACTGCCTTCATCAGCGCATCGGAACGCACGGGCGCAGGCGGAGCGAACAGGTCCGCCGGCACATCCTCGGGCCGGACGAGATCCAGCAGCAGTACGCCGGCCTTGCGCCAGCGGTATCCTGGACGGAACGAGCGCTCGATGGCGCTCAGCGCGAGGGCGGTGATTGCCGGCGTCGCGTTCGATGCCGGGGACAGGGGCAGGGTCAATCCAATGGAGGCCTGCGGTTCGTCCTTGCGGAAGCGATCGGTCATGGCGAAGGCCTGGACGGCCCCGGCCAGCAGTCCATCCCGGCGCAGGCGGGCGGCGGCGCGGCCAGCGAACTCCGCCACGGCATCCTTCACGGAATCCAGATCCTCGACGGCCTCGCCGAAGGTGCGCGAGACGCAGGCCGACTTCCGGTCCCCGGCATCCACCTCGAGATCCAGGACGGGGATGCCGCGCAGCTCCATGACGGTCCGCAAGCCCACGGCGCCCATCGCCTTGCGGATCCATCCGTCCGGCCGCTGGGACAAGTCCCAGGCCGTGCGGATGCCCTCCACGCCGCACTTGGCGGCGAACTGGCGGCCTATGCCCCAGACATCTCCCACCGGCGTGCGCTTCAGGGCCGGTTCGAGCCAGGCCGGATCGGCCGTGAGATCGAGCGCGCCGTCCGCCTTCTTCGATTTCTTGGCCAGCGTCTTGGTCGAGCCGACACCGACCGAGATCGGGATGCCTGTCCAACGCTGGACCGTCGCCTTCACCTCCCGGCACCAGGGCGTCATGTCCCCCTGCGGCATTCCCGACAGATCGAGGAAGGCCTCGTCGATGGAATACACCTCGATGCCCGGCGAGAAGGTGGCCAGCACCGACATCACCCGGGCCGACATGTCGCCATAGAGCGGGAAGTTGGACGACAGCATCACCAGGCCGTCCTTCTCGAACCGCCGGAGCTTGAAGGCCGGTTCTCCCATCTCGATGCCCAGGGCCTTGGCCTCGGCGCTGCGGGCGATGGCGCAGCCGTCGTTCCCACTCAGGACCACAACCGGGCGGCCTTCGAGAGACGGGTCGAAAACCCGCTCGCAGCTTGCGTAGAAGTCTTTTATGGTGACCATCACAATATGTAAAAATAACAATGGACTGATATATATATGTTTTACACTGGTAAACAGCACAAAATAAGTGAGATTCTGTCAATAAATCATCCTGACGGACGTGCAAACTTTACAAATTTGGCGTGTTTTCGAGCGAGAAATTTATTTCTCGCTCGAAAACACGCAAGGGGAGCGCGAGGGAACGCCCTCGCTTCGCCTTTGGCGAAAAATGCTTTGTGCACAAAGGTACGGTGACGTCGGAAAGGCATTGGGTAAGGAGGCCCAAGCATTACCTGTGCGTTGTCGCAACTCGTTGATATGAGGCATCATCCTCACGTCTTTTTCTGAGTGTGGTCATCATGAAGATAAGCCTGGCGTTATCGGGTGGAGGATCTCGAGCGGCAATCTTCCACCTCGGTGCCCTGAAGCGGCTTGCCGTCGCTGGGTTGTTGGAAGATGTTGCAAAGCTGTCGACAGTGTCCGGCGGCAGTCTCGTGGCAGCGCTTGTGTTCAGCCACAACGGCCATCAGTGGCCGACGTCAGAGCGGTTTCTGACTGCGGTCTATCCTGAACTCCGCACCATCCTCAGCGATACCGACCTTTTCACTCCCGGCATCGTCCTCCGCTCCCCGGCCCATTGGTTCCGGCGCGCCAGGCTGCTGGCGGCCCTGCTCGAAAGCAGGTGGGGCGTCCGGGGCAAGCTGGCGGATCTGCCCGTTTCCCCAATTTGGTTTATCAACACGACCTGCCTGCGCACAGGCAAAAACTGGAGGTTCACCCAGGACGGCATGGGCGACTGGCGGTTCGGTTGGCATTACACCCCGCCGTTCTCGCTGGCCGAGGCGGCGGCCGCGTCCGCGGCGGTCCCCTATGTCATCGGGGCGCTGAAGCTGCGTCTGCCGAGGGAAGGCTGGTGGCGACGCGACCCGGCCACAAAGGAGCCCGTGCAGAGCATCGGCGTAACGGCTCCGACGGTGGAGCTATGGGACGGCGGCGCCTACGAGAACCTGGGGCTGGAGCCGATTTACAAGCCGAGGGGAGATATCGGAGGCGGCGACAGCGAATTCGTACTTGTGTCCGACGCCGGCGGCCCGCTATCAGATGACCCGTCCTGGACGGAGATGCTGCGGGGCAACCTGTCGGTTCCGCGCCTGTTTGACATCGCCTCCGACCAGATCCGCAGCCTCCGCAGCCGCATGTTCATCCAGGACGTCGAAGCCGGACGGGTCGACGGGTCGCTGCTGCGCATCGGCAACTCAACGCGCCAGTTGGACGTCAGCATCAAGAAGCGAGCATGGCGGGCCGATTACGGCCCTTACCTCAGCGACCAGGACGCCAAGCGTGCCAGCCAGTTCCCGACGGGGCTGAAGCGGACGGGGACGGACAGCTTCGACCTCGTGGCCCGCCACGGCTACGAGGTCGCCGACGCGACGCTGAACGGCTACGGCAAGCTCCTGATTGAGAGCGTCCCCTGGGGCGACGCCCAGGCCGCCGTTAGCCCACCCCAAGGGGAACCGGCGGAGTCCCGCTGACCACAAGTGTGAGGTCGCCTCCGTCGCCGACGATGAGCATTACCGCCGGGTAGCCCTCGTCCGCCATGTGCTCGTCCAGCCAGCCGTACAGGGCGACGTCGTCCTCTGACGGGTCAGTGGACGTTCCCGGCGGATGGGAATGCCACTCGCCGACGTAGCTGAGCATGCCCGCCGTCTTTTCGGCGACGGCCGCGACGGCGGCTTCCTGTCCGATGTAGCCCCGCACGAACGAGCTTGGCTTCTCCTTGCTGTCCGGCGGCGCCGACAGGCTGCCGACCACATGGATGACGCCGCGCTCGACGTTCCACGTTCCCAACAGGCACCCCCCAGTCTCCCTGGGCAGTTTCTTCGTACGCTTCGCAGCGAGTTCGCGGACGAGGGACGGGGCGAGGTGAATGGTCCATTCGCCGACCGGCATGGCCCGCATCGGCTCGACCGCGAGCTCCAACCGGGCCACCGACATGGTCTCCGGGTCGCACCGCCATATGGCTGCGGCGGGCAGGTCGCCGCCGTTCGCCGCCCTCAACAGCATCTCGGACGCGATGCCAGACAGCGTGGCGACGTGGGCCTGGCTGATGCGGCCCGACAGATCGCGGCACGAGCGTCCGTACCGGACGCGCTCGTTCGAGCGCAGGTGGCCGGACAGCCTCTCGTCGGTGGCGACGGCCCAGTAGTATTGGGCCTCCAAGTGGTCGAGGGGGATGGTGCGACTGCGGACTTCCGCCAGCACGACGAGGTCGGTCCCCGATGGGTTGAGGAACATGGACAGCCGGGGCGCACCAAACCGTGCGTCCGCCGCCAATGCGGCGGAGACGGCGGGCGACGCAGACAGGTCGACGACCAGATCCGCCGCCTCGAGGGCGGCAACCAGCTTCGGCTCGTTGTCGCCTGGTCGAAGGACGTCGGCGACGATGGGCTCCGGATAGCTGTCGGTGTCCAGGGTGGCGCGGGCCACCAGCGTCATCGCCGTCGCCTTTTCCCAGCCGATGGCCTCGCGTCCCAGGACGTGGCGGGCGATGTTGTGCGGCATCATCCGGTCGTGGTCGATGACCTGGGTGGGCAGGAACCCGGCCTTCATCGCGTTGGCCAGCACCTGCGATCCGAGAGCGCCGGCGCCGATGACCACGGTTCGGCGCGACGATGCCTCGAGGCGGTTGTTGTAAACCGACGCGGCCTCGGGGGAGAGCGTGTTGCGCGGGTTGAGGTGCCACAGAGGCGTTGCCGCGCCGCCCGTCGCCTCCGGAGACGTCCAGTCGCCGATGACGGTTCCAGTGAGCCCTTCCCCGGAGGCTGCGATCCCGAGGTCGATGGCGATCTGCTCGACGGTGTTGGCAGAGGCGACGGCCCAGGTGGCGTACGTCTCCGGTTCCGCGTCGCCCAAGTTGCGCAGCAGCGGGAAGGTCACCAGGAACAGCGGCTTCAGCCCGCCGTGTTCGGCGTAGCGCCAGTCTTGGATCTGCTTCGCCACCTCGGCGCGGCAGCTCGGCCAGCCGAACTGCTCCAGCCGATCAATCAGCGCCTTCAGGGTGCGCGGCATCTGGAGAAACAGCACCCCGTGCTGCCGGGGCGGCGCCAACATACGCGCGCAGACGAACTCGGGCTTCAAGGGAACGCCGCCCTGGCGGGCGCCCGGCTCCTCCAGGAAGAAGACCCCGCTGTCCGCGAGCTGGTAGGCGTGCACGGGCACATCGTCCGCTGACGTCACCAGGCGATGGGGGACGATCAGTTCGCCGTCCCGGTGGAGCATGACGGGGTCGAGGCCCTGGTCGTCCGCGTGCAGCGTGTCCTCTGCGGCGCGCTCGAACCAGGATTGGAGGTGCCGGACGAACCGTGGCGCCGTCCAGTGAGGCTTCACGTCGTCAAACGGGTCTTCGCTGATGCACAGGCCGACGGGGAAGCCCGGCTCGTTGCAGGTCAGGTGGGCTAGGTCGGTCGGGAAGTCGGCGCGCATGGCGTGGACGTACGGCCAGCTCTGGTCGGCGTCGTCGAATGCGATGGCGACGTCTTCGGTGGGGCGGATGTCCTTGGCGCGGACTTGGCTGACCGCCACGTCCAACTCGGCGTGGAGAGTCGAGAGGCCCGGACGATGATACACGGCGATGAGCCTGGCCCCGGCGATCTCGCCCGCGGCCAGGGCCGTTGCCAAGGCCCTGGCGCGCATAGTGGACAAGGAGGCGATGTCCGACTCGTCGCCGAACACGGCGGGCAGCATCCCTTAGCCCGCCCTGGGGGCCGGGGCGCTGATGATGGCGGTAGCGCCGGCGGGCACGCTGGCGACTTTCGCCTTCTGGGCGGTGATTTCGACCACCAGGGGCTTCGGCGCGGATTCTTTCGGGTGTTCCATGGTCACGCGGAACTGCCCGCGCTTTGCGGCGGCCACCGCCTTGTAATAGGCAGCCGCCTGCCGGTGCGGCGGCTGGACGTCGTCGTCGTTCACGGGGATGGGCTTGCTGGTGGACACCAGAACAATGCCATCCTGCCCGTACGCCTCGAAAAATCGGAGGACCGCCTCTTGGGGAGCCGTCTTGTTGGTGCCCTTGGAATCCGACAGGGCGTTGTAGCTGCAATGGTGGGAGATGCCGACCACGTCGTTGCGCAGGCGATCCAGCCTGCTCGGACCGTGTCCAGCGGCTTTTGCTTCGGTCTTCTCGACGATTTTCACCAGGACATCATAGTTGATATCGGCACCGAAGAACACCCGGGTATTCTCCGTCCCCTCCAGGAAGGTGGCCTGCAGCACCAGGGCGTCGTTGTTGCGGTCGATAACCTCGGTTTCGTTCAAGCGGGTGCCGAACGGCGCGTGGACGAAGAATTCAACCCCGTTGGCCGCGAGGGTGAGCGTCGGAACCAAGGTTCCTGCGTCACTGATGAGCGACCGCCGCTGGTCCACCTTGATTCCCTCCCCGGCCAACCAATCTTTGAGGGCTTCGGGCCGGGAGAAGACGCGGATGCCGCGGCCGTCAATGAGGCGCCGCCGCGCTTCCTGCCTGACGACTCTAGCATCGTCTTCCAGGTTGGACTCGAGGATGGCCGCCGCTGGCACCCAGAGCTCCCTGATTTTGATGCGGCCATTGCCCTGGTACCTGTTGGCCCACTCCAAATGGAAGAAGTCGGCGAAACCGCAGACGTGATCCTTGTCGACGTGGGTGATGGCTACGACGTCGAAGGCGTCCTTGCCCATATCCTTGAGAGCCTGCCTGAGAAGAGCGGGGAGGTCAGCGCGCTTGTCTGCGGGGTCGTCGGGGTTGCGCATATCCGCGTAGTCGATGAGGATTGCACGGTTATCGCGGGTCTGGATCAGGCAGCAGTCGGCATTACCCAGGGGGTAGAACGTCAATTTGGGCATGGAGGCCATCCATCGGAAGGGTGCTGCCCTGATATAGGGGTGAAATCGGGCTCGTCAACACTAGAGCTAGTTTTTCCCTTCCCTGCCGTTTCCATGCTCAGCTGTGCTGAACGAAAATGTGCCTGTCGCCTCCTCCTTCCTTAACGGCATTGCTCGACGTCTAGGGGGGGAGCAATCCACCGTGCGCACGACAGCAACGCTCTAATCACGTCTGTCCGGCCCGACCTCACGGCGTCGGCGGCGATGACCTTGGTGCGTCGGCTGCGCGAAGCCGACGTTTAGACCGCCTTGGTTTGGTTATGCCTCCTCGGACGGGGGGGCCGGCACCTCGGCGCCAAAAGCACCGGGCAACTTGAGGGCTTCCATTAGATCCTCACCGATGTCGGCACGGGACTCCCCTGCGACGATAGCGAGCTTGCCTCTGGCGATGATGTCGGACATGACCTCGTGAGCCCCTCTTAGCAGAGCGTGGTCAAACGACACCACGCCCATGGCTATCGGGTAGCCATCCGAGCCGCTCATGGGTAGATGAACCTGGGCCGCGAATAGCCGCCCAGGCACAAGCAGCATCTCGAAGTTCTTCGGCGTCCGCCCCGCTCGAAGGGTCGTCACCACATCGAAGACATCCCCGAATCTCCGCCCGGATTCCCGGTCGTCATGGGCGATGAGAACCGTGCCCAACGGTTCGGGCCGGCCGGACGGCGCCATGTTCTTTGCTAAGCCCTCAACCATCGAAACGAAGCGCGTTGAACACCCCCAGAGCGGCGTACTCGGTCGCAACCAGATTAGCGGTTCATGCTCCATGCCGGGGATTTCGGGGGCGTGCTTCATTGCCGCCACAATCCTGTCGAAGTTCTGCCGCGTCCAAAGCGTGCCCACGATCCGGGCCGTTTTGCGGTCTTTGCGGAGGTCGCCTGCCATGGATGTTGCAAGGCGAAAATACGACAAGGTGTTGAATTGCCCCCCCTTGAAGTACCGGGCCAAGTGGGCGGGGGCGCATTCGTGCAAATAATCCGCCCCGTTCTCGGAAGCGTAGGACGCCGAGACGATGGAAGTCTTCAGAAACGCCCCACAGCTTTGGAGCACAGCCATACGGTTGTCGAGATCGACGCCGGTCTTCCATCCGCGCAAGTCAGGCCCGATGGTTGCTGATGTCTCTCGCCCGACCTTCACTGACACGGGGACGAGGGTCGAACCCCGATGCTGCCCAGTGACATCGTCGATGGAGTAAAGGGAGCGCCTGTCTGCGTCCTGGCCGCCGAGCAGCACCTGGATCTCATGGAAATGTCTACGGAACGCCTCTCGGATTTCCTTGGTGGCATTCGCCGCGAGTTCCGGGTCTGGCAGAGGCACCTCGGGGAGCGTGCGCTCGAACGGTTCTAGCTGCTGGGAGCGCGCCGGGCAGAACGACACCAGGTCAAAGCCGAAGTGGCCGCGCTTCCGCTCGACTTCGTAGAGGGCCGGCTCCTCGGCCGGTCCCTCAAACAAACTGTCGCCGGCCTCAGTCAGCGCTACCTTTCCGCCATGTCGGGTGACGTACTCCTTGCGCTCGGCCGCGTTGACCACCTCGGCGGCCTCATCCACCGAAAAGCCGAAGAACTCCGCTATTTCCGCCTCAGTCAGGCCGTTGACGGCCTTCAGCAGTCTAAGCAGAAACTCGGTGGTCAGCGTGAACTTGCCGGCGTCAGCCACCTGGTAACTAACCTCAAAAACGCGGCAGGGCAGCTTGAGGTCGAGGTTGTCCACTTCGACCGAGGTCTCTTCCGGAGCCGCGCCTTCGTCGTCCTGGGGGGAGCGCTGCGCCGCCCGCAGAGTCAGGGTTCCCTTCATGATTCTTCGCCCCCCTCGCTCGCGCCGAGGGGCGTCACCCTCGCCAGCTTCTCCAATTCCAATTCCTTGACCGTGGCCGCCACCGAAGCCATCGGGCCGTCTAGAGGCCAGTGCTTCGCGCTGCCCACAATGACCAGCCGATCCATCGCCCGCGACAGGGCGACGTTGATGCGGTTGACCCGGCTCATGAAGCCCTGGCGGATGGTGTGGTCGGCTCCGTCGTCGTTGTTTCGCACCAGCGACAAAATGACGATTAGGTTCTGTTTGCCCTGGTAGCTGTCAACGGTGTCTATCTTGATGCGTTCGCGGAAACCAGGGCTGAGGCCGGCGGCGGCGACCTTGCGGAGGAGCAGCTCCTTTTGGCCTGCGTACCCGCAAATGACGCCAATGGGCTTGGCCCCCGACTCGATGTTGTCGGCCATCCATTGCTGGAAGGCTTGGTCGTCGTCCATTTCCGTCAGCAGCTTCACGATGGTATCGGCCTCGACGGCGTTCACCAGCGATTTGTTACGCCCCCCAGCCTTGGACTGGAAAGCGGTGGCGCCCATGGGCGAGGTGTCCAGCCAGATGATGGGTTTGTCGAGAGAGCCGGGATTGATTTCAGCCGGGAGCTTTGGTGTCGCCCTACCGTGCTCCAGCTTGACGCCAGGCTCGTAGAAGACCTTCGACACCAGTCGTCCGATCGGCTCAAGCATTCGGTACTGGATGCGAAGGGCCTGCCCATTGGCTCTTCCATAGGACGAACGGAATGCGCGCTCGAAATCGCTGGCACGCACCGCATCTTGAGAGATGCCGAGGGCTTTGGCCGTATTTTCGACCACCAAGGGGTCGTGGAACGGCTCCAACTGGAGGTGATCGCCGACCAGCAGCACCTGCTTTCCCGACTGGAGCGGCACGGCCAGCTCGCCCGGAGTGCAGCGTGCAGCCTCGTCAACGATGACTAGGTCGAATACCGCGTCCGACAGGCCGAGGGATGCGCGGCCCAGGCCCACACAGGTTCCGCAAACGATCTGCCTCGTATTGACCAGGAACTCCTCGAAACTGCGGCGCCGTCCGCCGACATGACCAAGCCAATCGTCGGAAAGGCGCATAACCTTGGATAACCGCCGCACATTCTCGCGGTTCCCGATACCGTGGGCGCCGGCCAGCGACGTTACGACCTCGTCGAACCAGCCGTCGCCGTCTTGGCCGGGCGCGAAGCCGCACTCCGGCAGGTTCAGGTTCTCGGTGATGGCGGCGACGGTCTGGAGGAGCGACGACGAACGCATCTCCTGCTCTTCCGGCGAAACCTGGTGCTCGGCGACGGCCGTTCGCAGGTTGTGGATCTGGCGCAGGACGGGCCGCAGGGTGACGGCGGCCTGGAAGAAGGCTTCCACGAAGTCCTGCGGCAACGACAACCGTCTCCCCGCCAGGAGATAGTTCTCCTTCAGCCGGGCGCGGAACCGCTCGCGGTAAAGTGCCTCGACGTGGGCGGTGTGGAACGGCATCAAGCGGTCGGACACCGCCCCTTCCTGGCCGACGCGGACGAGGCTCGGCATGCCGCCGTGCCTGCGGAAGAGATCGAGGATGTCCTCGGCGGCGGTGTTCACGGCCTCGTGGGACTGGCTCGCCAACAAGACGTTGCGCAGCCGCCCCTCGGTGAGGGCGTAGTGGACGAAGGCGGCGATGAAGGGGGCACCGCAAGGTTTCTGCGCTAAACAACGCCAAGGCAGACAAATCAAGAACGCCGTGGCCGGGCGCCGAACCTATCGGGCGAACATCTGTTCAATGTCCTCTTGGGTCGCCTAACGAAAGTGCATACCTTGTACGCTAAGGTCGTACGAAACAGGAACTCACACACATGTAGGGAATGAGACGGCCTTCAAAGCGCCTCAAACCTTATCTCTGCTCAATGTCCCCGTGGCCGGATATTCCGAACCTCGATTTCGAGTGTAGCCGCCAGCGGTTCCCAGGCCGCTTCGGCGGTGAGCACCGGCAGCCCCAACGCCATGGCGGTTGCCAAGCAACAGCGGTCACCCAAAGATAGTCCTGCGGATCTGGTGCTCGGGCGAAGTTGGCCTGTCCTCGCGGCAAGGCCAGTATCCAGTGAGACAACTTCGATGCCGAAGGACAGAGCGATTGCTTCAGCTCGATCGAGAGGCACTCCGCGTTCAGCCAGCTTGCCGATGACCTCTGCCAAGTTGACAGCAGAGATCAGGGACTCGACCACAGCATCAGCCACAATTTCTTGCCCGGTCTCACGATGAATGAGAGCCAGCAGAGCCGAGGCGTCGAGAACGATTTTACTCATGGGCCGCTTCCTGCCGACGGTCGGCTGACAGCTCGTCAACCAGATCGACATCGTCGGGGATGTAGCCCCTCACCTCATCCTGGACACGGGCGATAACATTGCGCAGCGGTTCGAGATGGATTGTGCCCCTCTCATCCACTGTCATTACAAAGCCACCACCCTTTTCCATGCCGAGGCTCGACCGAACCTGTGACGGAACAACGATACGACCATTAGCGGCCATGGTGACGTGCATCTCGTTCATATCATCACGCTCATGATGTCATTTTCATCATTATGCCATTTTCGACAACTGGCCTCAATACCTGCAATGGCAGTCGCTCTTACCCATAATTTCATGATATAAAACCCGCTAACGGACGTTAGGCGGTTTTATAGATCGGGGTTTTGGCCGTGCGCTGCGTCTCTTACTACAGAGTATCGACTGTGAAACAAGGCCGTTCCGGCCTGGGTCTCGAAGCACAGCAGATGGCAGTGAGCGATTATCTACGCCGCCACAATGGGGAATCGATTGCCGATTATGTCGAGGTCGAATCTGGCAAGAAGAATGACCGGCCCCAGCTTGCAGCTGCCATGACACATTGCCGGCGCACCGGGGCAACGCTGGTGATCGCCAAACTGGACCGATTGGCTCGTAACGTTGCGTTCATCGCGAATCTGATGGAGGCGAGCGGGTTCGAATTCGTTGCCGTGGACATGCCGCTGGCCAGCCGATTCACCTTGCATATCCTGGCGGCGGTAGCTGAGCATGAAGCTCGTCTGATTTCCGAACGCACCAAGGTGGCGCTGGCGGCGACGAAAGCGCGCGGAACCAAGTTGGGCTGCCCATTGGGTGCTGCGCACCTACGGCCATACGGCAACTCCGCGGCCGTCGCGGCAGTGAAGGAGGGGGCCGCAAGTCGGAGAACGGAATTCCTCGCGGTGATCAAGGAGATCCAGGGCGAAGGCTTTACCACTTTCGCTGCGATTGCTGACGAATTAAACAGCCGCGGTATCAGAACGGCGAGAGGGCGGCGCTGGCATCCGATGACCGTACGGCTTGTTCTGAGATCCGACACTGGTTCTATGGCATAAGATCCGTGTGATATTCCATTGATTCCCAGCCCCAAGTATTCTGGCTCGATGATGAAGCACAAAGGCATCCTGGCCGCGCTGGCCGCCGCCATCCTGTTCGGCGGCAGCACTCCGTTCGCCAAGCTGCTGCTCGGTGGTATCGATCCATGGCTGCTGGCGGGTGTTCTGTATCTGGGCTCGGGGATCGGACTGAGCGTCGTCCGCCTTGTGACCAAGGGCGAGCGGTCCAAACTTGGCTCCGGAGAGTGGCCGTGGCTGGTCGGAGCCATTCTCTCGGGTGGTGTTGCTGGCCCCGTACTGCTCATGTACGGATTGTCGGGCACTTCCGCCGCCACTTCGTCACTGCTGCTGAATGCCGAAGGGGTGCTCACCGCCGTACTGGCCTGGGTGGTGTTCAAGGAAAATGCTGATCGCCGCATCGTGCTCGGCATGCTCGCCATCGTGGCGGGTGCGGCGGTGCTGTCCTGGCCGAGCGGTTCGGTCGAACCGTCGTGGCCGTCCCTTGCCGTTCTGGCCGCCTGTCTGTGCTGGGCCATCGACAACAACCTGACCCGCAAGGTGTCGCTGTCCGATCCGGTGCAGATCGCCGCCATCAAGGGGTTGGGCGCGGGCGTGACCAATGTGGTGCTGGCCGTTGCCATGGGTGTACAGATCCCTCCTCCTGCAACCATCGTCGCCGCGGGGGCCATCGGCTTCCTCGGCTACGGCATCAGCCTTGTCGCCTTCGTGGTTGGACTGCGGGAACTGGGAACCGCACGGACTGGCGCCTACTTCTCGACCGCCCCGTTCGTCGGAGCCACCGTCTCCGTGCTGCTGCTCGGGGAATCCATTACCCTGCGTCTGGTTGCGGCGGCGGCGCTGATGGGCGTTGGCGTCTGGCTGCACCTGACCGAGCGTCACGAACATGATCATCACCATGACGCCTTGGAACATGAACATACCCATGAGCATGACGAGCATCATCACCATCACGGAGACGAGCCGCAGGGGGCGCATGTGCATCCTCATCGGCATGAGCCGATGATCCATCAGCACCCCCATTTCCCCGACGCGCACCACCGGCATGGGCATAGCTGAATGCTGTCCATTCCCACCTATGTTCTGGCAGCTTTCGCCGAGATCGGCGGCTGTTTCGCCTTCTGGGCATGGCTGCGGCTGGGCAAGCCGATGGTCTGGCTGCTACCCGGCATGGCCAGCCTCGCCGTCTTCGCGTGGTTGTTGACCCGAATCGAGACCGACTTCGCCGGACGCGCCTACGCCGCCTATGGTGGGGTCTACATCCTGGCTTCGCTGGCATGGCTGTGGCTGGTGGAGGGCAATCGCCCCGACCGGTGGGATGTTCTCGGTGCCGCGATCTGTCTGACCGGCGCGGCCATCATCCTGTTTGCACCCCGGTCGCCCTGATTTCGGATTGTCATGAGGCCAGAGCGTCGATGATGCGGCACTCGGCAACGGTTCCCGCACAGCACGCGGTCATTTGGCGCAGGGCATCCCGCAATCGCCCCAATTCCTCGATCTTGCGCTCGACCTCAACCAGATGTGCCGAGGCCAACCGGTCGGCATCCTCGCACGGTTGCTCGGGATGCTCGGCCAAACGCAACAGCGCCCGGATCGCCTCGATGCTGAAACCGAGATCGCGTCCCTTGCGGATGAAGGACAGCCTCCGCAGATGCTCATCGCCATATTGGCGGTAGCCCGCCGATGTTCGCCCCGGTTCGGGCAATAAGCCGATGCGCTCGTAGTAGCGGATGGTTTCGATATTGACGCCGGTGGCCTTGCCGAGTGCGCCGATGGTCAGTCCATGATTCTGATTCGTCATCACCCTTGACCCTGTAGTCGCTACAGGCCTCATCATATCCTGGATTGGTTTCGGGAGGGAGGTATGGGCGCAAATTGCTGCCAGGGTGGATGTCAGCCGCCGTCAGGTGGAACTACCCTGCGTTTCCGTCGGGCGTTGTGGGCGGCGCTGGCCATCAATGCCGGGATGTTCGTCGTCGAGATCGTCGCCGGCATGGCGGCCGGGTCGTCGTCGCTACAGGCGGATTCCCTGGACTTCCTCGGTGACGCCGCCAATTACGCCGTCAGCCTGTTCGTCCTGGGCATGAGCCTGCGGCGCCGGGCGCAGGCGTCGGTGATCAAGGGGGCGACCATGGGGGCGTTCGGCCTGTGGGTGATCGGCAACACCTTGCTGCATGCGCTGAACGGCACCGTCCCGGAATCCCAGGTGATGGGGGCGGTCAGCATCGCCGCCTTCATCGCCAACGTGACTGTGGCGATCATGCTTTATGCCTTCCGCGAGGGCGACAGCAACATGCGCTCGGTGTGGATCTGCTCGCGCAATGACGCCATCGGCAATCTGGCCGTCCTGGCCGCTGCCGGCGGCGTCTTCGCTTCCGGTTCGGGCTGGCCCGATTTCGCGGTGGCCGGGATCATGGCCGCCCTGGCGCTGAGCGGAGCGTACCAGGTCCTGCGCCATGCCCTGGCCGAACTGCGCTATTCCCCCGTGGTACAGGGATAGGCCTTGCGGATATAGGCGATGAAGGCCTGCGGCGCGCTGAGGCGGAAGATGGCGTCATTCCCCTGGCGATCCTGGTCTTCCAGCCATTTCAGCATGCCTTCGAGCAAGTCCTGGTCCTTGACACCACTGGGCATGCAGACCAAACGCTCCTGATACAGGGGAGCCATCACCCGGATGGTCTCGAAGATGGAGGCCGTGGCCGCCAGGCACTTGGTGCCGTTGCTGACCACATGGATGTCGTCCTGGGTCAGAGGCCGTTCCCCCAACTGTCTTTCCAAGACGATCAGCTTCTTGACCTCACCGCATAGGCCCAGCAGCCGTGACAATGGCAATGCGCGGGAATTGGCGAGATGTTCCCTGGGCGGTGGAGTCGATGACAATTCCCCCACCGAGCCAGCGGCCTGCTGCCGTGCGAAGACCGGTGACGACAGCAGAACTACGCAGGTGGCAAGCATAATGGATCGAATAATCATTCCGTCCCCTCCTTAGGCCATGTCCGTGGCACGGCGACGAACCGTGTCATGGCGCAGGATTTCCCGGCGGATGGAGCCGAAGCGGAGATAGAGAGCCGGCACCACCACCATATTGAGGATGGTGGACGACACCAGCCCGCACAGGATCACCACCGCCATGGGAGCCTGAATCTCGCTGCCCGGCTGTCCCCCGGACAGGGCGAGCGGGATCAGGGCCAAGCCGGCGGCCAGGGCGGTCATCAGGATGGGCGCCAGACGCTCGCGGGCGCCACGGCGCACCGCCTCGGCCGGATCGGCCACCCCTTCCCGTTCCGCCAGATGGTGGATATGGGCGATCATCATCACGCCGTTGCGCGTCGCGATGCCGAACAGGGTGATCAGGCCGATCAACCCGGCGATGGTCATCACGCCGCCGGTCATGTAGACGCCGACCACACCGCCGATCAGGGCAAGCGGTAGGTTGAGCATGACCAGCAGGGCGTCCTTGACCGAGTGGAAGGCCAGAAACAGCAGCAGGAAGATGCCCGCCACCACCACCAGACTCAGCAGGCCCAGGGTACGGGTGGCCTCGGCGGCGCTCTCGAACTGGCCGCCGAACTCGACGTGATAGCCCTGGGGCAGCTTGACCTCGGTCTCCACCTTGGCCCGCATCTCCTCGACCACGCCGCCGAGATCGCGTCCCGCCACGTTGGCGGTGACTACGATCTTGCGCTGGACGTTCTCGCGGCTGACGCTGTTGGGGCCTCTGTCCTTGGTGATATCGGCCAGGGCGATCAGCGGCAGACGGGCGCCGGATGAGGTGGTGATCAGCGTCTCGCGAATCGCCTCCATGCTGCCGCGCACGGAAGGATCGTAACGCACCACCAGATCGTAGGTGGCCTGGCCCTCCATGATCTTGGAGACGGTGGTTCCGGCGAAGGCCGTCTCGATGGAATCGGCCACCTGACGGAGCGTCAGACCGTGCCGGGCGATGGCGGCGCGGTTGAACTTCACCGTCAGGAAGGGGATGTCGGTCTGCTGTTCCGCCGAGACGTCCACGGCGCCGGGAACCTTCTCCACCGCCGCCTTGACCTGGGCCGCCGCCCGACGCAGGTCGTAAAGGTCGGTGCCGAAGATCTTGATGGCGATGTTGGCGCGGCTGCCCGACAGCATGTGGTCGATGCGGTGCGAGATGGGTTGGCCGACGATGATGTTCATGCCGGGGACCTGGGCGAAGTCGCGGCGCAGCGCGTCGAGGAAGTCCTCCTTGCTCCGCTCCTTCATGGCCAGGCTGACCTCGATCTCGGATTCGTGGATGCCGAGCGCGTGGGGGTCGAGCGGCGAGCGGCCGGTGCGCCGGGCCGTCGCCGTCACCTCGGGCTGGCGCAGCAGGGCGTCCTCGACCAACTGGCCGAGAGTGGCCGATTCCTCCAGCGAGGTCCCCGGCAGCGTCGAGGCCGAGATGGTCAGGGTGCCTTCGTTGAAATCGGGCAGGAAGGCCCGGCCCGCCAGCCCCAAGGCTGTCATGCTGAGCGCCAGGGCTATCCCCGAGCCCCAGGCCACCGCCTTCCAGCGGGTGAGCGTGGCAGCCAGCACTTGGTCGTAGCGGGCCAGCAGCCAGCGGATCAGGGCGGGCTCGTGCCCGGCCTCGCCCTCCTTGCGGCGGACGAGCAGCAGCGAGGCCATCACCGGCGTCACCGTGATGGCGACGAACAGGGAGGCGGCCAGCGAGATGACGTAGGCGAGGCCGAGGGGAACCATCAGCCGCCCTTCCACGCCGGTGAGGAAGAACAGCGGCAGGAACACCAGCATGATGATCAGGGTGGCGAAGACGATGGAGCCCTGGATCTCGCGGGTGGCCTCGAACACCACATGGATCGGGGCTTGCTGCCGGTCGGGGGGCAAACGCCGGTTGTCGCCCAGGCGCCGCACGATGTTCTCCACCACGATGATGGCATCGTCCACCAGGGCGCCCAGCGCGATGGCGAGGCCGCCCAGGGTCATGGTGTTGATGGAGGCGCCCATGGACTTCATGGCCAGGATGGCCGCCACCAGGGAGAGCGGCAGGGCGGTGAGCGTGATCAGGGTGGCCCGTCCGTTCATCAGGAAGGCGAAGACGATGGCCACCACCAGGATGGCGCCGTCCCTGAGCGCATCCACCAGATTGCGCACCGAGACATTGATGAAATCAGCCTGACGAAAGATGTCGGTGGCCAGCACCATGCCCTCGGGCAGGGTCTTGCGGAGATCGGCGAACACCGCATCGAGACGCCGGGTCAGTTCCAGGGTATTGGCGCCGGGCTGCTTCTGGATGCCCAACACCACGGCGGGTTTGCCGTTGTTGGAGCCGATGCCGCGCCGGATGCCGGGACCGATTGCCACCTCGGCCACGTCGCGGATCAGCACCGGGACGCCGCCCTTGCGCGCCACCGCCGTTGCGCCGATATCGTCCAGCGAATTGATCCGCCCCATGCCCTGGATCAGGAATTCCTGCCCGCCCTCGGCGTAGAAGCCGGCGGGAGCGTTCTGGTTGCCGTCTTTCAGCGCCGCCAGCACCTCGTCCACGGTGACGCCGTAGGCGGCCAGCCGGTCGAGGCGGATAGTGATCTGATACTGGCGCTCGTCGCCGCCGATGGGCAGCACCTCGGCCACCCCCGGCACCGCCAGGATGCGCTTGCGCACCACCCAGTCGGCGGCGGCCTTCACCGCCATGCCGTCGTGGCTGTCGGAGCGCAGCGCGATGAACATGATCTCGCCCATCACCGAGGCGGCGGGCGCCATGACCGGGGCGGCCACGTCGGGCGGCAGCGAGGCGCGGGCCAGTTGCAGCTTCTCGGCGACGATCTGCCGTGCCATCAGCACGTCGGTGCCCCAGTCGAACTCGACGATCACGGTGGACAGGCCGACGGTGGTGCTGGAACGCACCCGGCGGACCCCCGGCGCACCGTTCAACGCGGTCTCGATGGGAAAGGTCACCAGCCGCTCCACCTCGGTGGGGGCCATGCCGTGGGCCTCGGTGGCGACGGTGACCGAAGGCGCGGTGAGGTCGGGGAACACGTCCACCGGCATGCGCAGGGTCTGGTAGGTCCCCCAGCCCAGCAGCAGGGCGGCGGCGGCCAGGACGAACAGCCGCGAGCGCAGCGACCACTGGATGATGTAGCTGATCATGGGAGAGCTTTCCTCAGTGCGCGTGGCCGTGGGACAGCGAGGCCGGAGCCGCCGCCGCCAGCTTCACCTGATAGGCGCCCCTGGCCACCACCCGCTCACCCGGCGCGATGCCGTCGCGGATGGCGACGAAATTGCCGTCGCGCAGGCCGGGCACCACCGCGCGGCGTTCAAAGGACTCGCCGCCGGTCTGGACGAACACCACCGGCTGGCCGTTGTCGTCGAGGAGTGCCGAGGCCGGAATTGCGGGGCTTTCCTCGGCCGCGCCGGTGAACACCCGGACCTGGGCATAGGCGCCGATGCGGAACCGCTCCTCGGGATTGTCGAATTCGAACAGCGCCGGCACCGTGCGGCTGTCCTTGTCCACCACGCCGCCCAGCGCGATCAGGCGGCCGTTCTTCCCCTGCTCGATGAGGGTGGCGCCGTCGTAGCCGTCGGCGGTGAACCACGCCCCCAGGGGATCGCGGACCCGCCCGATCTGGGCCTCGGGGATCTGCGCCTCCAGCCACAGCTTGGACAGGCCGGCGATATGGAACAGGGGCTGGCCCTGGCCGATGGTGGCGCCCGGCTGGGTATTGACCGCCGCGAGGCGGCCGGAAACCGGGGCGCGGAGCGCGATACCGCCCTTGGCCCCCTGGTAGGGAGCAGCGCGGCGGGAAGCGGCATCCAGCTCCGCCCGCGCGGCGGCCTCCTGGTTGCGGGCCTCGATCACCCGGCGTTCGGGAATGGCCTCCAGCTTCAGCAGTCCTTCCAGGCGCTGACGCTCCTGCGTCGCCAGATCGAGGGCGAGGCGGGCCTTGCGGCTTCCCAGTTCCAGGGTGGCGGAATCGGTCTCGCCGCCCAATTGCGGCACCAGCCAAGCCAGAATTTGCCCCTTCTCCACCAGTTGCCCGATGCGTGGGAAGTCAGGAGACGGGGTCAGCATCCCGGCGCCCGGCGCCGCGACGATGGCCTCGTCCGAGGCCCGTGCCCGGATGGTCCCGCTGGCCGCCACCGATTCCCGGATCAGGCGCGGGCGCACCTCGGCGGTGGCGAAGTCGATTTTCCACTGGACCTCCTTGATGACGGCGATCCGTCCCGTCTTCTCGGCATGGCCGGCCTCGTCCATGGCGGCCTTGGCGCCCGCATCGTCGGCATGCACGGTGATCTCGCCCAGATCGTGCCCATCGACCACGTCCTGGGTGCGCAAGACGACGTTCAGACGGCGCGGCCCCGAGGCCTTGGGAATGACCAGGGCGCGGAAGATGCCGGGCTTGTCCATGAGGGCGGGGAAACTCTCGTCCGGCTGGCCGCCACCCGACAGGGTGATGACCGCCTCGCCCCCGGCCAGGGGCTTGAAATCAGTCAGCCGGGTAAAATGTAGGACGAAATCGCCGGCCTCTCCCGCCACCGGGACTGGATATTCCATGAACAGTTCCGTGGCGGCGGAAAACGTGGTGGACGAGACACGTTCCTCGGCATGGGCATGCTCGCCCCCGTGGGCATGCCCTTCCTCGGCATGGGCGGACGTGACGGCATGCCGGGGGACCATGGTGGCGTAGATGCCGGCTCCCCCCAGGGCGGTTCCGGCGGCCAGGGCGATGATCAGCTTTCTCATGGCGTGGTCTCTCCGGTGGCAAGCTGGAGGTCGGTGTGGGCCTCGCGGGCGCCGAACTCCAGCTCAATGGCGGTGGTTTCGGCTTCCAGCAGGGATTTGTGGGCATCGAGCAGTTCCAGCACGTTCATCTCGCCCGCCCGGTAGGCGCCCTCAGCGATGCGCGACAGGTCGCGTGACGCCGACAGCGAGCTTTCTCGGAATTTCAGCGCCGTCTCGCGCAACTCAGCCGTTCGGCGCCACAGGCCACGGATTTCACCCTCGGCTTTGGCGCGGGCCAGGGCCAGATCGGCGGCGGTGGCGCGGGATTGGGCGGCAGCCTTGCGACTGGCCGCCTGGCCCCGGTCGAACAGCGGCAACGGGGCCGAGACGGTCAGCAGGACGCCCTGGTCGCTGCGATCCGGCTGTTCCACCTGCTTCAACCCGGCCCCCAGGGTGAGGTCCGGTATCCAGCCCCGGTCGGCGGCCCGGCGCTCCAGGTCGGAGGCGGCAACCCTGGCCCGCAGCGCCCGCAGGTCGGGGCGGTCTTCCAGGCGCGACATCAAATCGTCGAGGCCGAGCGACGGCGGCGGCAACAACGCCCCCTCGATCCGGGGCATAATGGTGCCGGGAGCCCAGCCCATCAGGGCGCGCAGGCGCTCCCACGAGTCCGATAGGTCGGCGTTCAAGGCCCTGACCTTGGCATCGGCGGCCACCCGTTCGCGGGTCAGGCGGCGGGCATCGTAGCCCGATACCTCGCGGCCGCTCCTCAGCTTGGTCAGCACGGTTTCCGCCTCGGCGAGGCGACCGGCCCAGTGTTCGGCTGCCGCCTTGGCCTGCTGGCGCATCACGACGGCGTAGAACAGCTTGCGGGCCTCGCCTCCGGCCTCGCGGGTGCGCTGGCGGGCCTCTGCCTGGGTGGCGTCCACCCGCCGCCCGGCGGCATCCTGGCGCAGGCCGCGCCGCCCGGAGACGTCCACCGGCTGGGACAGGCGGTAGGTGTCCTGCACCGTGGCGCCTCCGGCCCCCTTGGTGCGGTCGCGCTCGTACTCGAAGGTGGGATTGGGCCACAGCCCGGCCTCATCCTCCTCGGCCCGAGAGGCGTCGATGGCGCCTTCCGTGGCGTTGCGCAAGTCGTCGCGCCCCTGTGCAGCGGCGATGGCGGCCTGTTCATCCAGGCGGGGGAGTTCCGCCCCGGCCGGCGCGGTGATGACCAGAGCCGCCGCCAGAAGCGACGGCCCGGCCCAGCGGATCAGAGGCGACCTCAATGCTTGTGGTCCTTGAGAACCAGTCCATGGGCCACATCAATGTAGCCCTTGGCCTCGTCGGCCTTGCCGTCCTTGCACAGCTTCTCGGCGGTCTCGATCTGCCACTTGGCGCGGTCGCGGTCGGCGGGCTTGCCGTCGAAGCGCTTGAAGGCCTGCTTGATCTCGGGCAACTGGTCGCAGGACGTGCCCTTGGGCGATTGCGCCCAGGCGGGGGCGGCGAGCAGCAGGGCGGCCAGGGCGGCGATGGTGATGGAACGGGACATGACGTGGTCTCCTCTTGGGGAATAGGGCGACTGACCGGCCGGCATCTGCGTGCCGGCCGGAAGGTTTCAGTCCGCCTGGGTGGGAAGATCGAACCCGGTCATGGCTTCGCAGATTTCCTGCACCCGAGCCATGTGGGCGGCGCTCTCCTTGCTGCGGAGGTCGAGGTGGTCGTCGGTTTCCCGCCGGCACTTCTCCGCCAGATCGGCCCGCCGCTTGGTTTCGATGGGGGAGCGCCCTTTGATGGCGGGCAGGTCGGCCATCTCGCGGCACAGTTCCTTCAGGTGGCGGGTCTCGCGGGTGGTGTTGGAATCGCGGTAACGGTGCTGCGCATTGGCGGGTAGACGCGCGGCGGTCTGGTCGCGGTCCCAGTCGGCCTCCGTGAGGCAGGCGCGGCGGAGGGTTTCTTGCCGCTCCTCGGGCGTCATCCCCTCGAGACGCTTGGCCAAGGGGACGCTTGGGGTGGAGGCGCAGGCCGAGAGCGCTACGGCAAACAGCACGATGATCAGAGCATTGATACGCATGGAGAGATCTCCGTAATCAAACGCGGGATGGACGCATCCGCCCCAAGGCAGACGCGCAAAGACGTTCGGTTACCGGAGAAAACTCAGTTCAGCAGAACCACCGAGCGGTGGGAGGCCAAGCGCGGGTCAAGCGACGGCCCTTCCGTGGGAAAGGCGGCGACAATGGTCTGCTGCTTCTTGGGGGAAAGAGCCCAGGGAGCCAGCGAGACGGGCAGAGCCATGTCCGAACCGAGGACGGTCTGCTGCTTGATGATCGGCGGAGCGGACTGGACCAGGGGGATATCGACGCAATCGATCGCCGCCGTCAGATGATGCCCGGCGGACAGGCCATCCGTCGATCCCTGATCGTGATGGCGGGCTTGGGCGGTTTCGATGGCCAGATGTCCGTCGCCGCCCAGGCATAAAGCGAATGCCCCGCCCGCCGGCCCCCCAAGCAAGATCATCAGCAGGCTGAGCAGAGCAGCCAGCTTCCGAACCGGGAGAGTGGACATCAAACGGGACACGAGGGCGACCCTTTCAGCTATCACCATCTGGCTGGGTAGCATGACGGAAACGGGCTGGCAAATGAACACTTTTTAATCGCCACTCGGAAACGGTTGGGAAAAGGCCCAATCGGCCGAAACCATGTCGATGGCCACTGTTGCCGTCATTGGAACGTGACGGGAAATTAGATGACAGCCGAACAAGGTATAATACCATGGGCTGGGGAACGATAACCGAAGCAATCCGGGTGTAGGGGGCGCGATGCGACTGATTGGCTATGGCGTGGTATTCTTGGGCGCAAACCTGCTCCTTGCAGAACCTGCCGCCGCTTCCGATGAGCATCACGATGATGGTCCCTCCGAAGAGGCGGTCGATTGCTATGGAGGCCCAAGCGGCTTTTGGGAGCGCTCGACATTGCCGGGCGATTTCGGCGGAGTTCGCAGCGCATTATGCAAGAAGGGTATCCAGCTCAGCGCCATCCATATCGGTGAGTTCCTGACCAATCCCGTTGGTGGACAGAAGCGCGGCGGCAAGTACCAAGGCCGCACCGAACTGGATCTGGACCTCGATTTCGACAAGATGGCCGGTGTCTCAGGGTTGACTGTCCATGCCAGTTCCTACTGGCTGCAAGGTGGCCGCCTTGGCGAAAAGAGCGTCGGCTCACTGATGGCGGTCAGCAATATCGAGGCGGTTCCGAGTCTGCGCCTATACACACTGTGGCTACAGCAAAATCTATGGGATGACATGGTCAGCCTACGGATCGGCCAACTCGCGGCCGATGACGATTTCCTGATAAGCACGGGGGCCGCCAACTTCGTCAACAGCACCTTCGGCTGGGCTCCCCTGGTTTCAACCAATCTCCCCAGCAGCGGCCCGGTCTTTCCCCTGGCTGCTCCAGGAGCCCGCCTAAAGCTCGCTTTCACCGACGAGTGGTCATGGAAGGTCGGCGTCTTCACCGTCGAACCCGCTGGGCGACCCAACGGCCAACCGCCCCATTGGCGCAATCACGACGGAACCCTCTTCAGTTTTGCGGCGGGCACTTTCGATATTTCCGAACTGGCTTACTCGATCAACCAGGGCAAGGACGATACCGGGCTCGCGGGCACCTACAAGCTGGGCGCTTGGTACGCCAGCAATCGGTACAATGATCAGCGTTGGGATTCGACCGGCACTTCCCTGGCTTCCCCCAATTCCACCGGGGTCGGCAAGCCAATCCGAGGAAACTGGGGGATTTACGGCGTCGTAGATCAGATGCTGGTGCGGACCGGTCAAGGCCCGGACCAGGGACTTTCAGCGTTTCTGCGCGGTGGCGGCGCTCCCAGCGACCGCAACGTCGTTGCCTGGGATCTCCATACCGGGTTGACTCTGAAAGGCCCTCATGAGAGCCGTCCCGATGATCTCGTCGGTATCGCGTTTACTTTCGCTTCCATCAGCAACAGCCTGCAAGCCTTGGACCGCGACAACCGCTTTTTCAACAATCTGCCGACCAGACCGGTTCGCGATTACGAGTCTGTCATCGAGTTGACCTACCAAGCCGCGCTGACCCCCTGGTGGATACTCCAGCCGGATTTCCAATACATTATTCATCCCGGCGGGAACGTTCCCAATCCGAATTCCGAAGGTGGCTTGAAGAAGATAGAGAATGCCGTCGTGATGGGGATTCGCACCACCCTGAAATTCTGATCGTAAAGTAATCTGGACCAAATCCTCTCAGATTTTATCAAAATTCGTTAGGCATTACCCATTTTAATAACAGCGGGTTGAAGTGAACCTTTCTTGCATTCGGCTATGCCTGTCACAAAAGTGCCTCTTGTCTAATCTCGGCGGCATCACACCAACACCCGCGACACCGCCTCGACCGCCTTCATACCCTGGCCGAAACGGGCCATGGCTTCGCGGTTTGCCTTCAACTCGCCGTAGGGTAGAAAGCGGACCTGGAGGTCGCCGATACGGCTGAAGGCCGGGCGGGCCAATTGGGTGCGAACCTCGCCCTCGCGGTCGTCGGGGGCAACCAGGAATAGTCCGTTGGGGGAATGCAGATCGCTTCCGAGGGCAAGATCGAGCAGGCGGACGATGCCGGAGTAGATGGAGGTGGTGTGCTCGACCTCGAAGGCACCGACCACTTTGGATGTCCCGCGCTCCAGCCACAGCACGTCGATTAGGCGGATGACATCGGCGCCTGGGGCTTGGTCGATGGCCGGCGGCAGCGCGGCAAGGCAGCCATCCGACAGTCGGCCATTGGCGAAGGCCCGGTTGCGGTCGTTGGAGGCGATCCAGACGTTGAATCCAAGCGACCGGCCGAGATCCCGCAGCCACGCCTGCACCTCGGTATGGGTGAGATCACTCTGGCGGGCCGCAGCCAGGGCCTTTTCGGACTTAGCCCCTTCCGCACGAACCTGAGCCAGATCATTCTCCCAGGCCTTGCGGGCGGTCTCATCGTCGGCCAAGGGTGGCGGAGGATAGCGGCCACTTCCGATATCGAACAGGAAACCGGCGATGGCGCCGAGGTCGTTGGATAGCAGATCCCGGTACTTGGCGTTGAGCGCCAGGATTCCGGCCCGCATGGCAAGGTATTCCCCCCACCGTCCCAGCTTGACCTTGGCTCCGGTCAGGGCGTTGTAGCCGTTGACGATGGCGGTGTTGAACGGTGGGATGATGGTCGGGTGATGGAAGTAGAGCAGATTGGCCACCGCCGGCCCCAATCCCTTGACGGCCTGGGAATCGAGCCTGCGGATGGCGGCGATCACCCCATCCTCGCCGCTGCAGCAGGCGCAGGCGGCAAGGCAGCGGGCGAAGGCCAGCTGGTTGTCCCTGTTCTCATAGATATCGGGAATCCGCAGCTTCGGCTTCCACAGGAAGGCATGATCCGCTCCCTTGAAGATCTGCCGCTGCTCGGCGATGGCACCCACCGCCGTTTCCAGCGACGACCCCTTGTAGACGTTGCCGAAGGTGCCAGCCTCGATCTCCGCCACCACCTGGGCGACGCCCCGGCGGATCGAGCGGAAGTTCTTCAGCCGCTCCTCCCACAGGAACCACAGGCGATAAGTGCCGCCGGGATCGTCGCGCCAGCGCGTCAGCAATTCACGGATGGGATCCACCGCAAGTTCTCCAGCATTTTCTCCGCCCCTATGATGCAAGCATTCGTCGCATTTGCAACAAGCTCGCGCCTTTTGGGCAGGGAAGGAGGAATGTAAAGTTTTGTAACCGTGGATAGAGGTAATATTTACACTTCATTACACCACCGCTCCTCCCAAAATCCGTATGGTCTTGGGCATGGTTTCCGAATGCCAATGGGGGAATACGTGCCGCAAGCGGATGTCATCGACCTGATCTTTACGGGCTTGGCCGCCCAAAATGCTGATGAAACCTATGTACGTCATGCGGCGGTAATCAATCGCAATGACGGCAGGATGTCGATCCTTAACCCGGAAGACCTGTCCCGGGGATGCATTCATTTCCAGGACCAGTACCGGAAGCTGAATTTTGGCGCCGCACAACAGATGCTGGCGCTGATCGAACAGACGGTCCAGGTGGAGAAGGTCGCCCTCAAGATCCGCGAGGCGATCTATCCCAGACTGCTCGTCGCGGTCGGAGCGCCGCAGGGAACCCCCATTCCTGATCTGATCTGGCAGCTCTACGCCATCTACGCCAAATCGACCCCGGCCGAGATGATGGCGCTGGCTGCCAAGACCGGCGAAATCTTCGACACCGGCTGGAAGAATCTGGCGGCCGACGAGGATGACCTTTCGGTGGAGGCCCTGAAGAGTTTCTATGACAGCCTGCCCTTCCCGGTGGGCTGCACCTTCCGGAAATTAATATCCGACAATCTGCAGCTGGCGCTCCAGGCCTTGCCGTTCTGGGCGGTCACCCACATCAAACCGAAGGCGGCTTTCGACTTCGGCGGCAATTCCGGCCTGATGACCACCCTGATGGCCACCACCGGCACGGGGCGCTGCCTGCTGGTCGATTTCTCTAGCAAAATGCTGGACTTCGCCCGCTGGAAGGACCGGCGGATGGGCGTCACGAACGTCGAATACCTGGAACTCGACGCAGCCATGTCCAGCCTTCCTCATCCCTTTAAGGAAAGCTTCGACTTCGGCATCTGCACCGAGGTGATGGAGCACATTTTCGACGTCGAGAAGGCAGTGGCGACCATGGCGGCCCTGCTGAAGAAGGACGGTCTGCTGTTCTTCTCCTCCTCGTTCGGTCATTACCCCTATCCGTCCCACCTTCGCCGCAACGTGGTGTTCGCCGGCAAGGAGGACGATCTGCTGCGCCGCCATGGGCTCCAACCGGTTGACGCCTCCTTCCCGTTCCCCATGGCACCCAACCAAAAGCTCTACAAGAAGGTCGTCAGTTCGACCAGCACACATCGGCGGTGAGCGGTGGTCGTGCTGGAGGAGGCCGGTATGCTGCGGATCACCGTTCGCTTCGGCCGAACCTCCAGATCGGTAATGACGGCAATCGCCCTCGCCCAACTGGGCTTTTCCCGAGGATGGCGGGGGCAATGTCTGGAGTGGGT